>NZ_JBVPQK010000338.1:0-2826 GCF_058197115.1 Bifidobacterium sp. POST2/T3 (B1) | reverse complement strand
GAGGATGGCCCCACCCACCAGCCCATCGAGCACCTGACCGCCATTCGCGCCATCCCCCAGATGGAGGTTGTGCGCCCCGCCGATCAGTACGAGACCGCTGAAGCCTACCGCGCCTTCTTCGAGAAGGACAACACCCACCCCACGGCCATGATCCTGACCAGGCAGGGCGTGCCCACCCTGGAAGAGACCAAGGCCAAGGCCCGTGAAGGCGTGCGCAAGGGCGCCTACGTGCTGGTCGACACCGAGGGCCAGCCCGACGTGCTGATCATGGCCTCCGGCTCCGAGGTGCAGCACGCTGTGGCCGCCTCCAAGACCCTGGCCGAGCAGGGCGTCAAGGCCCGCGTCATCTCCGTGCCCTCTCTGGAGTGGTTCGAGGAGCAGGACGACGACTACAAGGAAGCCGTTCTGCCAGCCTCCGTCAAGGCCCGCGTCTCCGTTGAGGCCGGACTGGCCACGCCTTGGTACAAGTACCTGGGCAGCTATGGCAAGCCCGTCTCCATCGAGCAGTTCGGCCTGCAGGGCAGCGGCGACGAGAACATGCGCGACCTGGGCATTACCGCCGATCATGTGGTCGAAGCAGCACAGGCCTCCCTGGAGGAAGTCCGTCGGGCCCGCTGAACCCGGCGTTCATGACAAATCGGGGGCCGTCCGCGACGCCGGCCCCCTCCCCTGCAGGCACGCCCGAAACGCGGCCTGCGGGAATACAGCAAAATACTTCCCGGTAGTGCATAGTAAATGTGATTCCATCGGGAACCCAAATAAGGAGTGACAAGATGGCAGAAAATGCAAACACCCAGCGCACCAGCGATTCAGGTGTCTCGATCTGGCTGGACGATCTGAGCCGCACCCGCATCGAGTCGGGCAATCTGCAGCAGCTGATCGCCGAGCGCAATGTGGTGGGCGTGACCACCAACCCCTCAATCTTCCAGAAGGCCCTGAGCCAGGTGGGTCCCTATGACGAACAGCTCAAGCAGCTGGGCCGCATCCCCGTCGAGGAGGCTGTCCGTGAGCTGACCACTACCGACGTGCGCAACGCCACCGACATCTTCCGCGAGGTTGCCGAGAAGACCGACTACGTGGATGGACGCGTCTCCATCGAGGTCGATCCTCGTCTGGCCCACAACACCGAAGAGACCGAGAAGCAGGCCGAAGAGCTCTGGAACAAGGTTGACCGGCCCAACGCCTTCATCAAGATTCCCGCCACCCTGGAGGGTCTGCCCGCCATCACCGCCACCCTGGCCAAGGGCATCTCGGTCAACGTGACCCTGATCTTCTCCCTGGAGCGCTACCAGCAGGTCATCGACGCCTTCATTGAAGGCATCGCCCAGGCCGACAAGAACGGCAAGGACCTGAAGCACATCGGCTCGGTTGCCTCCTTCTTCGTATCCCGCGTGGACACTGCAGTGGACAAGCTGCTGGAGGCCAACGGCTCTGACGAGGCCAAGTCCCTGGAGGGCAAAGCCGCCGTGGCCAACGCCCGCCTGGCCTACGAGCTTTTCGAGAAGGCATTCGACAAGGATCCTCGCTGGGCCGATCTGGAAGCCAAGGGCGCTAAGCGTCAGCGTCCGCTTTGGGCCTCCACCGGCACCAAGAACGCCGCCTACTCCGACTGCAAGTATGTGGACGAGCTGGTGGCCCCTGACGTTGTCAACACCATGCCTGAGAAGACCCTTGAGGCCCTGGCCGCTCACGGCAACGGCGCCCCCTCCATCGAGGGCACCTACGAGGAGAGCCACCAGATTATGCAGAAGCTGGCAGACCTGGGCATCAACATCAAGGACGTGACCGACAAGCTGGAGGCCGATGGCGTTGCCGCCTTCATCAACTCCTGGGATTCGGTCCTCTCCGACGTACAGAAGGGTATCGACCGCGTCAACGGTTGAGCGCTTGACTGACAGTCGCTGACTGTCAGTAGTCGCCATTAAAGATTGTGCCCCGTTCGGTTCAAACCGGACGGGGCACAATTGGTATCAGTTACTCTGCCTTGGTCTCCTCGACCACCTGCTGCAGGGTGGCAATCAGGGCGGGGCTGTCATTGGGCATGTTCAGCCTGGTCAGGGTGCCGCCGGCGGATTCGATGGCCTTGGCCAGCTCCTGATCGACGTCGTAGCAGATCTCCAGGTTGTCGGCGATGAAGCCGATGGAGGCGGAGACGATGGTCTTCATGCCGCTCTTGGTGATCAGATCCTTGGCTACGGTGACGAAATCAGGACCGATCCAGGGCTCCTGGGTACGGCCTGCTGACTGCCAGGCCAGCACGTACTGATCCTCATTGAGGCCAGCTGCCTGAGCCACGGCATTAGACAGACCGATGACCTCATCCTTGTAGGGGTCCCCTCCCTGGATGATGCGCAGGGGCAGGGAGTGGGCGCTGAAGATCACCTTGGTGTCCGGCCGGTCGGTCAGCCCCTTCTTGGCAACCAGCTGGTCGCTCCAGAAATGGATCAGCTCTTGGTGGTTCCACCAGGACCGCACGGGCAGGTATTCCATACCCGGATGGGCCTCGACGGCCTTGCGGGCGCGGTTGTGGTAGTCCTCGCTCGAATAGGAGGAGTACTGCGGGGCCAGGGGTATGCCAATGACCCTGGTGATGCCATCGGAGGCAATCTGGTCGACTGCATCCTTGATGAAGGGAGCGATATACTTCAGCCCTTCGTATACCTTGTAAGCACCGGGGTGGGCCTTGTCCAGCGCAGCCTGAAGACCGTCGCGCTGGGCCTTGGTGATCCTGGCCAGGGGCGAGGGCAGGCCGATGGCCTTGTAGCGGCCGACCAGCTGGTCCATGAGCGGCTTGGGCGGCTCCTGCCCATGGCGGATATTGGTGTA
>NZ_JBVPQK010000337.1:0-2830 GCF_058197115.1 Bifidobacterium sp. POST2/T3 (B1) | reverse complement strand
AGCACAAGCATAACGACGCCGGGAATCAGTATAACAGCGAGGCGGGAACCGGGTCCTCACAGGGGAACGATGAGTGGATGGACTTTCTGAACTCGCACGCTGACGAGCTAGGTTCCCTGGAATCGTCCAAGACGGCCAAGGAATTCGAAAAGAAAGCTCGGAAGTCCGAGAAGAAGGCGGCGCTGAGGGCCGAGGACTTGAAGCGCGATTCCTTCGTCGGCGGCTCCGGGCCTCGCGATTTCCAAGGCAGGAGCTGGCTGGACACCGACGAGGTCATGGACCAGTCGTCGAACTTTGTGCCGCCTAACCCTGACCTGAGCGACCTTGGCAAAAGGCGGATGGCCTTCATCATCATGACGGTGCTGGGCCTGGTCTGCTTCTTCCTGACCATCCTGATCCCCCGCTGGTCCGGCTTGACCGGCCTGCTGGCGGGCCTGCTCCTGCTGATAGGCATCGCAGGATTGATCATCGACCGGAAGAACTTCCGCGATGCCTCAAGCGGCCTCTTCGATGACGACGAACGACACTACCGGCGATGAAGCTGTGATCCGCCATATATAAGCCGCCAATACGTTCGGGCCTCGCTGGCAGAAGCATCAGCCAGCGAGGCCCGAACAGTTGTGGCAACCGTGAACCTACACCAAGATCGAGCGACGTGCCCGTTCCTCTTGCTGGCAGCGGGTCTGCGCCTCCTGGGCTCCGTGAATCCAGGCGGCTAGCAGGTCGGCGGCCCTGCCCTGGTCCACAACCTCCGTAGCCAGTTGGTAGGCCTGAGCAAACCGGACACTCAGATTGGCTTCGGGATCAGCTTCGATCTGTGTGCCGTCAGCTACGATGGCCGACGCTGCATTGAGCAGGGCTGTTGAACGGGAGGGAATCGACTTTCCAGCCAGGAAATCCCTGACGACACTGGCATTGAAAGCTGGATCGCCACCGCGTAAATCATCTAGATTGACCGGATCAATACCTAGCTCACGAGTTGGGTCGAAAGACCGCTCCTCCACCTTGCCCTGGTGGATCTCCCAAATGGAAACCGGGCCGGTCGGGGCCATCTCGTCAAGGCCTTCGACCGAGGTGTAGACCATGCCCTCCTGACCGCGTGAGGCGTAAACCTGGGCCATCATGGGGCTCAGCTGACGCTGGGCGCATCCAATGGCCACATAGCGCGGGTTAACCGGGTTGGTCAGGGGTCCCAGCAGGTTGAAGACGGTCGGAATACCCAGCGACGAGCGGACAGGTCCTGCAAAGCGCATGGCAGGGTGGAAAGTCTTGGCAAAGACGAAGGTGATGCCGTAGCGGTCCGCCATGGCGGCCACCTCCTTGGGCGGCAGATCCAGCGGAAGACCCAGCTGTTCCAGACAGTCGGCGGTGCCGCTCTTGCTGGATGCGGCCCTGTTGCCGTGCTTGACGATCCTGACCCCCGCTGCCGCAGCCACGATGGCGCCCATGGTCGACAGGTTGACTGTTGCAGCCCCGTCGCCGCCAGTGCCGACGATGTCGGTCACGTCACCACTGACCTTCAGCGGCACCGCATGACCCACCATGGCCTTGGCAGCCCCTTCGACCTCCGGACTGGTCAGACCCAGAGTGGATTGCATGGACAGGGCTGCCCCCACCTGCACCGGGTCGGCATTTCCGTCCATCAGGTCGTTCATGCACCACTCGGCCTCATCCGCGCTCAGGTGTCGACCGGACACCAAGGAGTTCAGGACGGATTTCCAGCTAAGTGGCCGCATGATGACTCTTTTCCTTCGAAGAAGCGGGGCTGGATGCCCCGCTGTTTGCTCTAGGTTTACTGCCCTGCCCCTCCCTGACACAAGGCCATCCCACATTTCGGTCACTTGTCTACCAATATATGGAAGCACCTAATCCAATATATGGAAACAGCCACCGCCCTAATGAGCGATGGCCGTCGAGTAAATCAGCAGCTCTGCCTAGGCAGTCCGCTACAGATTATGCATACGTGTCATTTCTTCTCGTTCTGGCCGTGGCACATCTTGTACTTGCGTCCAGACCCGCAGGGGCAAGGGGCGTTTCGAGGCGTGCCTGGGAAGGTACGGCCATCGGCCCAGGGCGAGTGATCTTCTACGGCCTTAGGCCTCTTATTGGCGGGAACCTTGCCCTCGGCATGACTGATGGGCGCAGGTCCGACCGGAGCCGGAGCGCTAGCGTCATCAGTCTCGCTCGCTTCAGCGGTATCCTCGGAAGAGTCTTTATCGGGATCCTCTTCCGAATCCTCCTGGACGCTGCCAGCAGGAGCACCTTCGTCACGCTCCTCGGCTGTCTCGTCGATGTCAGTGGTCTCGTCCTCGGCATCAGGCTCTTCAGGCGCCTGATAGTTGACCGGCTCGGACTGGCCCTCCTCATTCTCCTTGCGCTCCTCGCGGGCCCGCCGCTCGTTCTCCTGGCTGGCCGCGATCTGCTTGAGGTCCACGTTGAAGAGCAGCTGTACAGTCTGCTCCTTAATGGCATCGATCATGGAGTTGTACATCTGGTAGCCCTCACGCTGGTACTCGACCAGAGGGTCACGCTGACCCATGCCGCGCAGGCCGATGCCGTCCTTCAAGTAGTCCATCTCGTAGAGATGCTCACGCCACTTGCTGTCCAGGACGGAGAGGACCACCTGGCGCTCCAGCTGCCTGGAGCCCTTCTCGCCCAGCTCATCCTCACGCTCCTGGTAGATGGAATCGGCATCCTCCACGACCTTGTCGGCCAAGGCTTTAACGGCCTTGTCACCCTTTAGTTCCTCCAAGGAGTCCATGGTCTCATCCTGATCAAGACTGATCGGATACACGGAGGCCAGCGCCTTCCAGAGCCCGTCGGCATCCCA
>NZ_JBVPQK010000336.1:0-2871 GCF_058197115.1 Bifidobacterium sp. POST2/T3 (B1) | reverse complement strand
TGTTCGACTCCATCCTCCAGCTCACCCAGGCCCCCTGGCGGATCGTGGTGGTGGATAACGAGAATTCGGCAGACACGCGAACCATGGTCGAGCAGTTCTCAGAACGTGTGACAGGACGTTGGGGCAGGACCATCATCGACGGCTCCGGCAATCAGGATCGTGTCGTTTATCTGCCACAGGATCACAATGGCGGTGGCGCGGGAGGCTTCTCCGCTGGCGTGCGCAAGGCATACGAGCTGGGGGCCAAGTGGTTCTGGGTCATGGATGATGACGTTGCAGTAGAGCCCGAAGGACTTGACCTGCTGGCTAAGTGGAGTGAACGCTATCAGGTGGTGCAGGGTTCCCGGCTGGATTATGATGGTGGCCCCTTCTATTGGCAGTATCATTTTCTGACCGCTTTGGGCATTCCAGACCCGATAGCACCGGGGGAGTTCGGACCATCAGGATGTCGGCCTATGAACACCATGTGTTTTGAAGGTGGTTTCTTCTCCCGGCAGGTTGTGGAGCAAATCGGTCTGCCTGACCCACGTTTCTTCATCTATTGGGATGACACCATCTATGGGTATTTGGCATCCAAGGTCACACAGCCTGTGGTCGTCTCCGATATAGTCATGCGTCGGACTCGCAACATCGCTAATTGGAATATCGCTGGTGTGCGCCAGCTCAATTCCACATCGGATATGAACCGTTATCACATTATGCGCAACCGGGGCTTTATGGCCAGGTATTTCATGGTTCATGGGGACTATCGACCCCTGGCTTTTGCCCTGGGGACCCTGGCAACAGCTCTCAAGGAAGTCATTCGCCTTCTGGCTGTTGATCGCAGTCACATCATGACTGGTATTCCTGCCATCCTGAAGGGTTGGGTGGATTCGCGCCAAATATTGCATGATCCCGACTGGAGGCCCATGGAGCCCCTCAGAGGCCAACCAGCCGGGGAAATGCAGCGCGCCTGAACGGTCTGACTGCTACTTTTCTTGACTTCCTGCCTGGAAGTACTCCATGGAACCGATAGGTCCTGCCAGGTGAAAGCCGTCGTCTTGGTAGACGACCTTTGTGACGGCGGTGTTGTCCATGTCAGGGATGGGGCAGTGATCGTCAATGGCCACCAGGAACTGTTGCAGGCACATGCCGGAGGAGACCACCAGGACAGGCCCGCCGCCCTCTTCGATGGCAGATTGGGCGATGCGCGTCAATACTGCGATCATTCTGCTGCGGACCTGGGCGGTGGTCTCAGCCCGGTCCTGTTCTTCCAGTCCGGCGGACAGGACGTCCTGGGCGTCCAGCCGGTGGAAGGTGTCCTGCATATGGACGGAGATGTTCCTGCCGTAGGTTGACTTGGCCGCAGCGAAATTCTCGAACCCCATGGCTGCGCAGACTTGGTCCAGAGTAGTGCGTTCGTCCCGGCCCTCGAAACTTCCGAAATTGTCCTCGCGCAGGTCAGGGTCCACCCCCACGCGCAGGTCTCCATTGCCGGACATATCAAGGGCCAGGCGGGCCGTTTCATACTGACGACTCAGATTGCCACTCCAGGCTGCCCGGAAGCGAATGGGCCGCAGACCCAGACCGAACTGGCGCACGTCCTCGCGGCCTTGCTGGGTGAGCGGAAAATCAGACCAGCCCTGCATCAGATGCATGACATTGGCCGTCGTTCTGCCGTGCCGGGTCAGGTAAAGGGTTGTCGAACCTGCTTCAGTGCTCGGTTCGGCGGTTGACTGAGATGATGATGCTCCATTGTTCATAGTTCATCACCCTACACGGTCCCCTTGCCGGGGCACTGGAATACAGTCGCGGTCAGGGCCTGATGAAACGGCCTCCATCGCCCCAAGTCCATGTGCCGCCGCCGGATCCGATCTGGAAATTCATTTTGGCTATGCCCAGATCCACTGCGGAGCCATAGGCGACCGAGGGGTCCAGAGTGGCGATCGCATCGCCCGTGTTCTTGTCCCAGGCAAAAACCACGGGCTGTCCGTTCATGGCCGAAGGCGCCTTGGCGGCGGCAGCCACGCCGGCCTTGAACCATTCTGGAGCCTCCTGGCGGTCCTGCACGCTCATGGAAGAAGTCAGCTCCTCATAGCTCTTAGAGGTTCGATGCTCGCTCTGACGTTGGCAAAGCTTGTCGAAGTCCTGATTGCCGTAGCCGACCTGGTCGGCCGGATAGCCGATAGTGACCACCAGATAGAGCGACTGGCTGGGAGTGATCCGGCAGTGGCGCTCTGCTGCCTGACGGTCCCAGCTGCCTGACACCCATCCTGTCCCCAGTCCGTACAGGGTGGCGGCAAGAACCATGCGCTCGCCATAAAAGCCGGCTTTTTCCAGGCTCTCCTGATCATCCTTGGGTCCGACCAGGGCAAGGTAGTTGGCCGCATTGGCCAGGTGGCCGGAGGCATTGTCGGCAGTGAAGGCGTCCGGCTTGCCTAGGACCAGTTGCATGTCCAGACCGCTGAGCGTATTCAGAGCATTCAAGGTGCTGCCCAGCTGCCTTGCTAGGTCGGGATCGATGGGCTTGGGATCGTATTCTCTGGTGGTGATGCGCACGTTGACTGCGTCAATGAGCTGTGTATGTTCGGTCATAGCCTCATTATCTCACCCGATTCTTCTTTCTGCAGTTTGTAGCACAAGGCAGGCGGAAGGGTCAGCCCTAGTCCGGTTTATGTCGCTCCTACGGGTTGCAGAGGCATGGCTTGGGGTACAATCGCTACCGTGCCGGTTCGGACCCTCATCTTTGATCAGCTAAGGAGCAGTAATGATTGAAACAGCGCAGGCTTTCGGAGTGGATATCGGTGGATCCGGCATTAAGGCTGCCCCTGTTGACCTGACGATCGGAGATTTTGCAGAGCCCCGCAAGAAGATTCTGACTCCTGAGCATTC
>NZ_JBVPQK010000335.1:0-2873 GCF_058197115.1 Bifidobacterium sp. POST2/T3 (B1) | reverse complement strand
TGTTCGACTCCATCCTCCAGCTCACCCAGGCCCCCTGGCGGATCGTGGTGGTGGATAACGAGAATTCGGCAGACACGAGAACCATGGTCGAGCAGTTTTCTGAACGTGTGACAGGCCGTTGGGGCAGGACCATCATCGACGGCTCCGGCAATCAGGATCGTGTCGTTTATCTTCCGCAGGACCACAATGGTGGCGGCTCAGGTGGATTTTCCGCCGGTGTGCGCAAGGCATACGAGCTTGGCGCCAAATGGTTCTGGGTCATGGATGATGACGTTGCAGTGGAACCTGAAGGACTTGACCTACTCGCTAAGTGGAGTGACCGCTATCAGGTGGTGCAGGGTTCTCGGCTGGATTATGATGGCGGCCCCTTCTATTGGCAGTATCATTTTCTGACCGCCTTGGGCATTCCAGACCCGATAGCACCGGGGGAGTTCGGACCATCGGGCTGTCGTCCCATGAACACCATGTGTTTTGAAGGAGGGTTCTTCTCCCGGCAGGTTGTGGAGCAAATCGGTCTGCCTGACCCGCGCTTCTTCATCTATTGGGATGACACCATCTATGGGTATTTGGCATCCAAGGTCACACAGCCTGTAGTGGTCTCCGATGTAGTCATGCGTCGGACTCGCAACATCGCCAATTGGAACATCGCTGGTGTGCGCCAGCTCAATTCCACATCGGATATGAATCGTTACCACATCATGCGCAACCGGGGCTTTATGGCCAGGTATTTCATGGTTCATGGGGACTATCGACCCCTGGCCTTCGCCCTGGGGACCCTGGCAACAGCTCTCAAGGAAGTCATTCGTCTTCTGGCTGTTGATCGCAGCCACATCATGACCGGCATTCCTGCCATCCTGAAGGGATGGGTGGATTCGCGCCAGATATTGCATGATCCCGACTGGAGGCCCATGGAACCCCTCAAGGGCCAGTCAGCCGGGGGAACACAGCGAGCTTGAATAAATTCGCCTGCTACTTTTCTTGACCTCCTGCCTGGAAGTACTCCATGGAACTGACTGGTCCCGCCAGGTGGAAGCCATCATCCCCATAGACGACCTTGGTCACCGCGGTGTTGTCCATGTCAGGGATGGTGCAGTGGTCGTCGATGGCTGTCAGGAACTGTTGCAGGCACATGCCTGATGAGACCACCAGGACAGGCCCGCCGCCCTCTTCGATGGCAGACTGGGCGATGCGCGTCAATACCGCAATCATTCTGCTGCGGACCTGGGCCGTGGTCTCAGCCCGATCCTGTTCCTCCAGACCGGCGGACAGGATGTCCTGGGCATCCAGCCGGTGGAAGGTGTCCTGCATATGGACGGCGATGTTCCTGCCATAGGTTGCCTTGGCCGCAGCGAAGTTCTCGAACCCCATGGCTGCGCAGACTTGGTCCAGAGTAGTGCGCTCGTCCCGGCCCTCGAAACTTCCGAAATTGTCCTCGCGCAGGTCAGGATCCACGCCCACGCGCAGGTCTCCATTGCCGGACATGTCAAGTGCCAGGCGGGCCGTTTCATACTGACGACTCAGATTGCCGCTCCAGGCTGCACGGAAGCGAATGGATCGCAGGCCCCGACCGAACTGGCGCACGTCCTCGCGACCTTGCCTGGTCAGAGGGAAATCTGACCAGCCCTGCATCAGATGCATGACATTGGCCGTCGTTCTGCCGTGCCGGGTCAGGTAAAGGGTTGTTGAACCCGCTTCAGTGCTCGGTTCGGCGGTGGAATGAGATGATGATGCTCCATTGTTCATAGTTCATCACCCTACACGGTCCCCTTGCCGGGGCACTGGGATGCAGCTCCGGTCAGGACCTGATGAAACGGCCTCCATCGCCCCAGGTCCATGTGCCGCCGCCGGATCCGATCTGGAAATTCATTTTGGCTATGCCCAGATCCACTGCGGAACCGTAGTCGACTGAGGGGTCCAGAGTGGCGATTGCATCGCCCGTGTTCTTGTCCCAGGCAAAAACCACGGGCTGTCCGTTCATGGCCGAAGGCGCCTTGGCGGCGGCAGCCACGCCGGCCTTGAACCATTCCGGAGCCTCCTGCCGGTCCTGCGCGCTCATGGAAGAAGTCAGTTCCTCATAGCTCTTGGATGTTCGATGCTCGCTCTGACGTTGGCAAAGCTTGTCGAAGTCCTGGTTGCCGTAGCCGATCTGGTCGGCCGGATAGCCGATGGTGACCACCAGATAGAGCGATTGGCTAGGGGTGATCCGGCAATGGCGCTCGGCTGCCTGACGGTCCCAGCTGCCTGACACCCATCCTGTCCCCAGTCCGTACAGTGTGGCGGCAAGAACCATGCGCTCGCCATAAAAGCCGGCTTTTTCCAGGCTCTCCTGATCATCCTTGGGTCCGACCAGGGCAAGGTAGTTGGCCGCATTGGCCAGGTGGCCGGATGCATTGTCGGCAGCGAAGGCGTCCGGTTTGCCTAGGACCAGTTGCATGTCCAGACCGCTGAGCGTATTCAGAGCGTTCAAGGTGCTGCCGAGCTGCCTGGCGAGGTCGGGATCGATGGGCTTAGGATCGTATTCTCTGGTGGTGATGCGCACGTTGACTGCATCAATGAGCTGTGTGTGTTCGGTCATAACCTTATTATTCCACTCAATTCTTCTTCCTGCAGTTTGTAGCACAGTGCCAGCGAAACAGCCTGACCCTGGTCCGGCTTATGCCGTTCCTACGAGTTGCAGAGGCATGGCTTGGGGTACAATCGCTACCGTGCCGGTTCGGACCCTCATCTTTGATCAGCTAAGGAGCAGCAATGATTGAAACAGCGCAGGCTTTCGGAGTGGATATCGGTGGATCCGGTATTAAGGCTGCCCCTGTTGACCTGACGATCGGAGATTTTGCAGAGCCCCGCAAGAAGATTCTGACTCCTGAGCATTC
>NZ_JBVPQK010000334.1:0-2876 GCF_058197115.1 Bifidobacterium sp. POST2/T3 (B1) | reverse complement strand
ACCGGCTCAGCACTTGCTTCCATAGTCATGTTCCCCACCTTGCAATCCCTTCGACGACAATGAACAACAACAGCTTCTAGCTTAGGGCAAGCCAACAACACTTCCCTAGTCTCCGATATAGTATGATATGACCTTTTGGCGGCTGTGGCCGTCCAGAACAATATCCGTTACATATCCATCAGGCCACGTTGGGAGAACGATGCCACATCCATATACACAGGCGATCAGAGCGCACGAACAGCGGGAGGAGGGCATCCGCCTCCAGAAGGTGCTGGCCCAGGCCGGATTCGGCTCTCGTCGCAAATGCGAACAGATCATCACCCAGGGCAGGGTCGAGGTCGACGGCGAGCTGGTCACCACCTTGGGCAGCCGGGTTGATCCCACCCACCAGCAGATCCGCGTGGATGGATCCCGCATCCATCTGAACGACAAGCACGTCACCCTGGCCCTGAACAAGCCTCGCAAGGTCCTCTCGACCATGGATGACCCCAAGGGCCGGTTCACCTTGCGCGACATCATCGGGGACCGTTACGAGCGGGTCTTCCACATGGGCAGGCTGGACTATGACTCCGAAGGCCTGATACTCATGACCGATGACGGGGAGCTGGCTCAGCACGTCATGCACCCGCGTTACGAGGTGGAGAAGACCTATATCGCTACACTCAGCGGCCACATTGGCGGCAACGTCTGCCGGCGACTGGTTACCCAGGGAGTTGAGCTGGACGACGGACTAATCCGCTTGGACCATTGCGCCATCATCGACCACAACCGCGAGCACACCATCGTCAAGGTGGTCCTGCACTCGGGCAAAAACCGGATAGTCCGGCGCATCTTCGGCGCCATCGGTTACCCGGTGACCCGGCTGGTGCGCACCCAGATCGGCCCCATCCGGCTGGGCGAGATCCGCCCGGGCTCCTACCGAGTGCTCTCCGCTACCGAGATCAAGGCCCTGGATAAGGAGGTCGGACTGTGATCACCGTCGCCATCGATGGCCCGGCAGGCGTAGGCAAGTCCTCCACCTCGCGGGCTCTGGCCAAGCATTTCGGCCTGGCCTACCTGGACACGGGCGCCATGTACCGGGCCGTCACCCTATGGTGCATGGACCGCGGACTGGACCTGGACGTGGACCAGCCTGACCAGGAGGCGATCACCGAGGCCGTGGCGGATTCCATCACTGGCGGCCACCTGGTCATGGGGCTTGACCCCGAACATCCCAGAGTCAGCCTGGACGACCGTGACGTGGATGAAGCGATACGCTCCACCCGGGTCTCCCAGCACGTTTCAGTAGTCTCTTCGATTCCGGCCGTGCGCCATGTCCTCATCGCCGCCCAACGGGCCATCATGGCCGACCAGGAGCGCGGCGTGGTGGCCGAGGGACGGGACATCACCACCGTGGTTGCCCCTGATGCCCAGGTCCGTGTGCTGCTGACAGCCCGTGAGGAGGTCCGTCAGGCCCGTCGCAGCGGCCAAGCCCAGTCCGGGTCAGCCGGCGCCGAGGATCTGGCTGCCCGGGATGCCCGGGATTCCAAGGTCACCTCCTTCATGAGCGCCGCCGATGGGGTGACCACCGTGGACAACTCCGATCTGACCTTCGAGCAGACCCTGCAGGTCCTGATTGATCTGGTCTCCTCGGCCATGGAGGAGGACTCCTACGACGAGTACGCCCGCAATCTGGACGACTATGAGCTGGACGAGGAGGACCGTGCCTTACTGGAGGGCGGCTCCGAAAACCAGGATGACCTGGACCAGGGCCCCAAGGCCGTAGGCGTTCTGGCCGTGGTGGGAAGGCCCAACGTGGGCAAGTCCACCCTGGTTAACAGGATTCTTGGCCGGCGTGCCGCTGTGGTCGAAGACACCCCTGGCGTGACCCGGGACCGTGTCAGCTACGAGGCCGAGTGGGCAGGCACCCAATTCAAGCTGGTAGATACTGGCGGCTGGGAGAGCGATGTGGAGGGCATCGAATCCGCCATCGCATCCCAGGCGCAGGTAGCCGTATCACTGGCTGATGCCGTCATTCTGGTCGTGGATGGCCAGGTGGGGCTGACCGCCAGCGACGAACGGATCGTCACCATGCTGCGAGCCGCGGGCAAGCCGGTCGTCCTGGCCGTCAACAAGCTGGATGATCGGATGGCCGACTACACCGCTTCCGAATTCTGGAAGCTTGGGCTGGGTGAACCCTATGCCATCTCCGCCATGCACGGCCGGGGGATAGGCGACCTGCTGGATGCGGCGCTGGAACAGCTCAGCAAGACCGAGAAGACCTCGGGATTCCTCACCCCGGAGGGTCTGCGCCGGGTGGCCCTGGTCGGACGACCCAACGTGGGCAAGTCCTCCTTGCTCAACCAGCTGGCTCACGAGGAGCGGGCCGTCGTTCACGATGTGGCGGGCACCACCCGCGATCCGGTCGACGAGGTGGTACAGGTGGACGGCGAGGACTGGCTTTTCATCGACACCGCCGGCATCAAGCGCCGCCTGCACAAGATTTCGGGTGCCGAGTACTACTCCAGCCTGCGCACGCAGGCGGCCATCGAACGTTCTGAACTGGCGCTCATCCTCTTCGACGCCTCCCAGCCCATAGCCGACCAGGACTTGAAGGTCATGAGCCAGGCCGTGGATGCTGGTCGGGCCATCGTCCTGGTCTTTAACAAGTGGGATCTGCTGGACGACTTCGGTCGGCAACGTCTTGAGCGGCTCTGGCAGACCGAGTTCGACCGGGTCACCTGGGCCGAGCGGGTCAACCTGTCTGCGAAGACCGGCTGGCACACCAACCGGCTGGCCAGAGCCATGCGCACCGCTCTGGAATCGTGGGACAAGCGCATACCGACCGGCAAGCTCAACTCCTTCCTAGGCAAGGTTCAGGCTGCACACCCGCATCC
>NZ_JBVPQK010000333.1:0-2887 GCF_058197115.1 Bifidobacterium sp. POST2/T3 (B1) | reverse complement strand
CGGGCGGGGCTCTGCTGCAGCTGTCCATCTTCGCACTAGGCATCATGCCCTACATCACCGCATCCATCGTGGTGCAGTTGCTGCGTGTGGTCATTCCACGCTTTGAAGCTCTGCACAAGGAAGGTCAGTCCGGCGAGGCCAAGCTGACTGAGTACACCAGGTATCTGACCATCGGCCTGGCGGTGCTGCAGTCCACGACCATTCTGGTCACTGCCCGCAACGGCGCGCTCTTCAACGGGGCATGCCAGCAGCAGGTTATCCCTGATAGTTCGGTCTGGAACCTGGTGGTCATGGTCCTGATCATGACCGGCGGCACGGGCCTGATCATGTGGATGGCCGAGCTGATTACTGACAAGGGCATTGGCAACGGCATGTCCGTCCTGATCTTCATCTCCATCTGCTCCGGCTTCCTGCCTCAGCTCTGGAACATCGGCTGGGGCACCAACGGCAAGAACGGCGACTGGGTCAAGTTCGGCATCGTTGTGACTGTCTTGGTGGTCATTCTGATACTGGTGGACTATGTTGAGCTGGCTCAGCGCCGCATACCCGTCCAGTACACCCGCCGGATGATCGGCCGCAAGATGTATGGCGGATCCTCAACCTATCTGCCACTCAAGATCAATATGTCAGGCGTAATTCCTCCCATCTTTGCCTCATCCATTCTGGCTATTCCCACCCTCATCGCCCAGTTCGGCAAGCCCGAACAGAGCTGGGTCAAGTGGATCGATGCCAACATGGCCAACACCACCTCGGTGTGGTACATCGTGCTCTACTCGGTCATGATCGTCTTCTTCTGCTTCTTCTACACTTCCATCACCTTCAACCCCGATGAGACGGCCGACAACATGAAGGAGTACGGCGGTTTCATCCCCGGCATCAGGGCCGGACGCGCCACTAGCCGGTACCTGTCATACGTGATGAATCGGCTGAATACAGTCGGCGCCATCTATCTGCTTTTCGTGGCGCTGATACCCACGGTGCTAATCATGTTGCTGAAGATCAACTCCAAGTTGCCCTTCGGCGGCACCACCATCCTGATTATCGCCGGCGTCGGCCTGGACACCCTGCGTCAGGCCAGGGCTCAGACCGAGCAGTTCCAGTACACTGGTTTCCTGCTGGAGGGCGACCACAAGGAAGGCTGACTCTAACTTAAGCACCTGCAAGTGGTGTCAGATTAAAACAAATGAAGGTCCGGCCCTGGCCCTTGGTGGCAAGGGGCCGGATTCTTTTTGTGTCTCGGGAAGACAGTTTGCATGGGTTCAGTGAGTGGAACCTGTATTGGGTCGGGTAGCCGCTAGCATACGTAAATGAGGGTTCTACCCGGAAAAGACGGCTAAGACCGTCCGGGACCAAAGAGTCAAGAACATAGAATATCGAGCAAAGGATAGGGAATGGCACAGCGACTGTTGATCATGGGACCTCAAGGTGTTGGCAAGGGCACGCAAGCGGCCTTGCTCAGCAAGCATTACGGGATTCCGGCCATCTCCACCGGCGACATTTTCCGATACAACCTGAAGAACGGAACTGAGCTGGGCAAGCAGGCCAAGGCCTACACCGACAAGGGTGAGTTGGTTCCAGACGAGCTGACCAATAAGATCGTCAAGGATCGCCTTGGCATGGATGATGCCGCCCAGGGCTGGATTCTGGACGGCTACCCCCGTTCGGCCTCCCAGGTCGAGGCGCTGGACAAGATGCTCAAAGAACTTGACACCCCGCTGACGGCTGTGGTGGCCTTGGACGCCGACCATGACGTGCTCATGCAGCGCATCGCCAAGCGGGCCAAGGAAGAGGGGCGAGCAGACGACACCCCAGAGGCCATCGCCAAGCGTCTGGATATCTATGCCAAGGAGACTGCACCCTTGCTGAACACCTATAAGTCCCGTGGCCTTCTGGTCGCAGTGGACGGTCAGGGAGCGGTCGAGCAGATATCCAAGGAGATTATCGCGCAGCTGGACAAGAGCTGATTCATAGCCTGTCAGGCGAAAGGGTTGTCGCCAGCTGAATCAACCGTAAGAAGGCCTTGTTCAGAACACACTGGCACAGCTCGCTGCTAAGACTAACCCAAACATAGAAGCTGCATGACCCCAGGGGGCTTGACAGCTTCTTTTTGTGGAGGGCGGAAATCCCCGCGCGTCCGCCCAACTGTGGCGGAGAGGATGATAGCCTAGTTGCATTCAGACCCTCTTCCGGGGGTATTGCATGTCGGTGATTGGCCGTAAAAGATAGAGAAATCAATAGAAACAGAAGAGGTCCACTTGAAGGGGTCTACGGCATCCGTGGTCAGATCGGATAAACAGGAACCAGCGCGTCCGAAGCACACCATCCGAACCATTCTGCGCTCACTGCGCGAATACCGAAAGGCCAGTTTTCTAGCTCCAGCCTTCGTCTTTCTGGAGAGCGTCCTTGAGATTGTGATTCCGACCATCATGGCATCCCTGATCGACCAAGGAGTCTCGGGGAGGTCCATGCCGGCCATCTTCAAATTCGGGTTGATATTGCTGGCCTGCTCGGCCGTCTCCCTGTTCTCCGGGTTCATGTCCGGGCGGTATGCGGCCATCGCCTCTTCCGGCCTGGCCAAGAATGTCCGCAGCGACCTCTTCGCCAAGGTGCAGTCCTTCAGCTTCACCAACATCGACCGCTTCTCTACCGGTTCCATCATCACCAGATTGACCACCGATGTGACCAATCTGCAGAACGCCTATCAGATGGTCATCAGGGTCGGGGTCAGGGCGCCGATCATGGTCATCGTCGCCTGGCTCTTTTCTTATAAGATCTCCAGGCCCATATCCCTGGTCTTCCTGATCGCCATCCCCATCCTGGGCTTCGGGCTGATCGGTCTGTCCCTGCTGGTGCACCCCATCTTCGAGCGGGTCTTCCACACCTACGA
>NZ_JBVPQK010000332.1:0-2892 GCF_058197115.1 Bifidobacterium sp. POST2/T3 (B1) | reverse complement strand
CGGGCGGGGCTCTGCTGCAGCTGTCCATCTTCGCACTAGGCATCATGCCCTACATCACCGCATCCATCGTGGTGCAGCTGCTGCGTGTGGTCATTCCACGCTTTGAGGCTCTGCACAAGGAGGGTCAGTCCGGCGAAGCCAAGCTGACCGAGTACACCAGGTATCTGACCATCGGCCTGGCGGTGCTGCAGTCCACGACTATTCTGGTCACGGCCCGCAACGGTGCGCTCTTCAACGGGGCATGCCAGCAGCAGGTCATTCCTGACAGTTCGGTCTGGAACCTGGTGGTCATGGTCCTGATCATGACCGGCGGCACGGGCCTGATCATGTGGATGGCCGAGCTGATTACTGACAAGGGCATTGGCAACGGCATGTCCGTCCTGATTTTCATCTCCATCTGCTCCGGCTTCCTGCCTCAGCTCTGGAATATCGGCTGGGGTACCAACGGCAAGAACGGCGACTGGGTCAAGTTCGGCATCGTTGTGACTGTCTTGGTGGTCATACTGATCCTTGTGGACTATGTTGAGCTGGCTCAGCGCCGCATACCCGTCCAGTACACCCGCCGGATGATCGGCCGCAAGATGTACGGCGGATCCTCAACTTATCTGCCGCTCAAGATCAATATGTCAGGCGTAATTCCCCCCATCTTCGCCTCATCCATTCTGGCTATTCCCACCCTCATCGCCCAGTTTGGCAAGCCCGAACAGAGCTGGGTCAAGTGGATCGATGCCAACATGGCCAACACCACCTCGGTGTGGTACATCGTGCTCTACTCGGTCATGATCGTCTTCTTCTGCTTCTTCTACACCTCCATCACCTTCAACCCTGATGAGACAGCCGACAACATGAAGGAGTACGGCGGTTTCATCCCCGGCATCAGGGCAGGACGGGCCACCAGCCGGTATCTGTCATACGTGATGAATCGGCTGAACACGGTTGGTGCTATCTATCTGCTTTTCGTGGCGCTGATACCCACGGTGCTGATCATGTTGCTGAAGATCAACTCCAAGTTGCCCTTCGGCGGCACCACCATCCTGATTATCGCCGGCGTCGGCCTGGACACCCTGCGTCAGGCCAGGGCTCAGACCGAGCAGTTCCAGTACACAGGCTTCCTACTGGAGGGCGAACACAAGGAGGGCTGACCCTAACCCAAACACCAGCAGGTGGTGTCAGACTCAAGCAAATGAAGGTCCGACCTTGGCCCTTGGTGGCATAGGGTCGGACCCTGCTATATCGGGAAGGGCGTTTGCATGGGTTCAGTGAGTCGAACCTGTGTTGGGTCAGGTAGCCGCTAGCATACATAAATGTGGGTTCTCCGGGGCTAAGACAGCTAGAACCGTCTGAGACCGGAGAGCCAAGAACATAGAACATCGAGCATCGAGCGAAGGATTGGGAATGGCACAGCGACTGTTGATCATGGGACCTCAAGGTGTTGGCAAGGGCACGCAAGCGGCTTTGCTCAGCAAGCATTACGGGATTCCGGCCATCTCCACCGGCGACATTTTCCGCTACAACCTGAAGAACGGAACCGAGCTGGGCAAGCAGGCCAAGGCCTACACCGACAAGGGTGAGCTGGTTCCAGACGAGCTGACCAATACAATCGTCAAGGACCGTCTTGGCATGGACGATGCCGCCCAGGGCTGGATTCTGGACGGCTACCCACGTTCGGCTTCCCAGGTCGAGGCGCTGGACAAGATGCTCAAAGAGCTTGACACCCCGCTGACGGCTGTGGTGGCCTTGGATGCCGACCATGACGTTCTCATGCAGCGCATCGCCAAGAGGGCCAAGGAAGAGGGACGTGCAGACGATACCCCCGAGGCCATCGCCAAGCGTCTGGACATCTATGCCAGGGAGACTGCACCCTTGCTGAACACTTATAAGTCCCGTGGCCTTCTGGTCGCAGTGGACGGCCAGGGGGCGGTCGAGCAGATATCCAAGGAGATTATCGCGCAGCTGGACAAGCGCTAATTT
The DNA here is from genome assembly GCF_058197115.1 of Bifidobacterium sp. POST2/T3 (B1). NCBI lineage: Bacteria > Bacillati > Actinomycetota > Actinomycetes > Bifidobacteriales > Bifidobacteriaceae > Bifidobacterium > Bifidobacterium sp. POST2/T3 (B1). Next base: position 921 of record NZ_JBVPQK010000332.1, on the reverse strand, counting down.
CAAGCTTGTCAGGTGGGAGACTTGCCGCCAGCTGAATCAACCGTAAAAAGGCCTTGTTCAGAACACACTGGTACGACCCGCTGCCAAGACCAACTGAAGCATCGAAGCTGCATGACCCCAGGGGCGTGACAGCTTCTTTTTGTGGAGGGCGGAAATCCCTGCGCGTCCGCCCAACCCTGGCGGACAGGATGATAGCCTAGGTGCATTCAGACCCTCTTTCGAGGGTATTGCATGTCGGTAATTGGCCGTAAAAGATAGAGAAATCAGTACAGAAACAGAAGAGGTCCACTTGAAGGGGTCTACGGCATCCGTGGTCAGATCGGATAAAAAGGAACCAGTGCGTCCGAAGCGCACCATCCGAACCATTCTGCGCTCCCTGCGCGAATACCGGAAGGCCAGTTACCTGGCTCCAGCCTTCGTTTTTCTGGAGAGCGTCCTCGAGATTGTGATTCCGACCATCATGGCATCCCTGATTGACCAAGGGGTTTCAGGGAGGTCCATGCCGGCCATCTTCAAATTCGGGCTGATATTGCTGGCTTGTTCGGCCGTCTCCCTGTTCTCCGGGTTCATGTCCGGGCGGTACGCGGCCATCGCCTCTTCAGGCCTGGCCAAGAATGTCCGCAGCGATCTGTTCGCCAAGGTGCAGTCCTTCAGCTTCACCAACATTGACCGCTTCTCCACGGGATCCATCATCACCAGGCTGACCACTGATGTGACCAACCTGCAGAACGCCTATCAGATGGTCATCAGAGTCGGGGTCAGGGCACCGATCATGGTCATCGTCGCCTGGCTCTTTTCTTATAGGATCTCCAGGCCCATATCCCTGGTCTTCCTGATCGCCATTCCCATCCTGGGCTTCGGGCTGATCGGTCTGTCCCTGCTGGTGCACCCCATCTTCGAGCGGGTCTTCCACACCTACGA
>NZ_JBVPQK010000331.1:0-2904 GCF_058197115.1 Bifidobacterium sp. POST2/T3 (B1) | reverse complement strand
CTGAAAGCCACACAGGTCAGCGCCGGATACTGGCATTCACTGGCCCTAGACAGCGACGGAAACACATACGCCTGGGGGAACAACGGAAACGGTCAGCTCGGCGACGGCACCACAAACAACAAGTTAGCTCCCGTGCAGGTGGCGTTCAACATGCAGCCGGTGATCACCGCAGCCAGGTTCGACACCAGCTCCGGCACGCACCTGATTCCTGCCAGCAACAGCAATAGCGTCACCGTGCTCACCCCCCCGCATCAGCCAGGCCTGGTCACGGTCAGCGTGGACTACACGATGGGCGGCGCTGGAAACACGCTGACTGACACCTCCCTCAGATACATGTACACGCCTGCAGGCGTGCTCCCCCGGGCGGGCGGTGAGGGCATAGTGCTGGCTCTGACCACCGGCATAACCGGCATGGGCGGGGTCCTGGCATCCCGCCGCCAAAGGAGAGAAACACGTCGGCTCCTGCACATTTCACACGAGTAAGAAGGCCGGCAGGTGGGTCAACCCACGACCACCCGCTCAGGGGGGGGGGCACAAAGAGAGGTGTCATACATGGCTCAATTCCCAAGAAGCCGACACTCCTCTTGCGCCCCCCCCCTCACCACACTTCCGCCAGCAGAATACCAACTGGCCCTTCTTTTTTCCGCCCTAGAAAGAGATGAACAAAGCAGGGCAGGACATAAGGTTACAACCTGAGCCAGCTCTGGCCGCTGTCCGTGCTCACGATCCCGGCTTAATTGCTGTCAACAACCGCTTTCGCCAACCGAGTTAATTATCGTCGCCGGGCTGCTGATTTGGCTCGTGTGTTGTTGGTGGGCTGGGTGGTAGGGTGAGGGACAGGGGATGTCGGTAAGACGGCTGGGTCCCGCCATTGGCTCCTGCAATTTGATGTAGGACTGGCGTTGGCAGGTAGAAGGGCTTTCCGATAGGAAGAACCTTGTCTAGGCAAGCGGCGTTTGCTCTATTTGGTGTTTGGTGAAGGGGTTTTGGTTTCATGCGTCTGGTTTCCCGGCTGCGCCGCATCATGGCGATGATGATCGTCCTGCTGGGCCTGCTGGCAGGCTTGGGTATCGCATCCGCCCAAGACGACGCTCCTATCCTTGATCTTCAAACCCCTCGCGTAGCTGAGCAGTCCTCCGCCACTCTTTCCAGCAGCGCAACAGGCACCCCCCTTTCCTCGCCCTCGCCGATACAAGCCGCCACGCCATTAAGCCCCACGCCCAGCACCCCGTCATCGATGACGGGCAATCCGGACAGCGCAGGCTCCGCTCCGGCTGAATCGGCCGACAAGACGGAAGACCAGGCTTCGCACATGGTGCTTTTCGACCCGGCCGACGGCAGCAAGCCAACACAGTCAACCGTGAAGACCGGGACCCTTGTATCCGCTCCGCAGCAGAACCCGCAGCGTCAAGGCTTCCGGTTCGACGGGTGGATGCTTGACGGCCGGCCCTATGACTTGCAGACCCCGATCCTCCGGGACACGACCCTGAAAGCGCAATGGTCGAAGGCCACGGACTGGAGGCTGAGCCCGGAGCACGGGCCCGCCACCGGCGCCCGCCTGGCCATCAGCCCGCCCGACAGGCAGGAGCCTCGGTTCGCAAGCATCCAAGCCGCAGGCGGCCAGACTATCGGCCTGGCCGGGGACGGCCGCCTCTACGCCTGGACGCAGGACAGCACGCCCAAGCAGGTTCCCGCCCCTGTTCAGGCTCCTGAAGGGTTCCGCTACCTGCAGGCCGCAGCCGGCAGCCATTGGCAGGCCGCCTTGGGATCCGACCAGCACATCTACACCCGGACCAGCCAGCAGTCGACGCCCATGATCCTCGACGCCGGCCAGGACACCAGGTTCACCAGCATCAGCATGAACGACGACCTGCTGCTGGCCGTGGACCAGCAAAGCCGCGTCCACGTCTTCCAGGCCAGCCCGTCCGGCAGCCAGGACCAGGCTGCAAAGCCCGCCGAACAGGCCACGCTCAGCCTGCCCGGACAGGCGCAGGCCGTCACCGCCCTCGCCTCCGGAAGCCGGATCCTGGTACTGGATTCGGACGGGCAGGCCTGGGCGTGGGATGCAAGCAGCATTGGAAACGCCAAACCCGCACGCATCAAACAGGATCCGGGCATGCGCACCGTCCAGGCCCAGGCCCTCAACTCAGGGTTCCTCCTCCTGGACACTGATGGGCACGCCCGGTACCTGGCCGACAGCACAACCAGTCCCTCAGCCGTAAGCCTGCCGGAAAGCATGCAAGCCAGTAGGATCACGGCCGACAAGAGCCAGGGCATCATCGTCGACAAGGACGGCCGCCTCTGGGCATGGAAGCCCGACGGAACACCCAAGCGCGCGGACGACGGGAGCCAGCCGTACACGCAGGCCGCCAGCACCGACGGCAAAATCACCGCCCTAGACAGGCAGGGTAGGGCATTCACGTGGAGCCTGGACGCTCAAGACAAGCCTGGCAAGCCGGCAAGACTCGACACCGCACAGGCGCCCATCCTGGAATCAGCCAGCCTGGACGGCCAGACGCTCACACTCACCAAGACCGGCGACGCGTGGCAGACGGACATGCCCGCCCGCAAGCCCGGACCAGCCTCAGTCACCATCACCGGCAAACAGGACGGCCAGCCCTTCACCAAAAACCTCAACTACACGGCCGACCAGACCCTGACCAGAGAAGGCCAGCAAAGCACCACCCACCAGGTCACATTCAATACAGCCAAGGGAAGCCAGGCACCCGAACCCCAACAGGTCGACTACCCATACGGGAGGGTCCGGCGCCCCTCCCCCGACCCGACGCGTGAAGGCTACCTGTTCGACGGATGGTTCATCGGAGAGATCGCCTACGACTTCAGCAAGCCCGTCACCCAGAACCTCACCCTCACCGCCAAATGGACATTCAAAGACCCCAACAA
>NZ_JBVPQK010000330.1:0-2935 GCF_058197115.1 Bifidobacterium sp. POST2/T3 (B1) | reverse complement strand
CATCATCTGGACCTGCCCAAGCGTCTCCAGGTGGAGTTCGAACGGCTGGTCCAGAGCTATGCCGACAGGACCAAGCGGGAGGTCAAGGATGCCGACATCTGGCGGCTCTTCAAGGACGAGTACCTGCCCGTGGAGGCTGGCGGGAGCGTGGTCGGCGGAGAGTCCATGGCCGATCAGCGCGATGAGACCCTGCGCCAGTGGGGACGCTTCAAGCTGCTGAATGTCGCAGTCACCTCCGGCGAGGACGGATCCGACACCGTCCTGGATGCCACCCTGCTGGACCGGGGGCTTGCCCCGGGCGATCCTGAGGTGAGGCGGCGTGTTCAGGGACACGGGAATGGCCCAATCGCGGCCTTCTTGGATGCGCTCAAGTCCCTGGATCAGACCGTCTCCGTTCTGGATTACGCCGAGCATGCCATGACCGCCGGCACGGATGCTCTGGCGGCTTCCTACGTGGAATGCCAGGTGGGCGAACCGGCCAGGTCCCGCGTGATTTGGGGCGTTGGCATCGATTCGTCCATCTCCACCAGCTCCCTCAAGGCCATTATTTCGGCGCTCAACCGCTTCCAGCGCGGCTAGAAGTCATAGAGAGGCAGCAACTCTCGTCAGCCTCACGGCCCAATCCGAACGCAACTGATTGGTTCGGATCGGGCCAGGTTGTCCACGCTGGTTTACTACTGGGATTGCTCTGACTCGGAGTTGCCCTCAGTGGTTCCGCTGTTGCTGCTCTCGGCCTCGCCTCCGTTGCCTGAACCCGAACCACTGCTGGCTCCTGACTCCTCCTGAGGAGTTGTCTGCTGTTGGGTGCGTCGCTGAGGCACATATTCATAGTTGTAGCTACGCCTGGGCGTATAGGAGTAGCTCCGCCTATATCCGGTGCCCCAGCTGCCATCCGGCCCGCCGATCTTGCCATGGTCTTCGGCCGCAGGGAAACGCTCCACTGGGCTGTCGCCCAAGGCGGACTTCATGTACTGGGTGAACAGCGGGACCGGTAAAAACTCATTCTGATAGACCTCGGGCACCTTGAGTGCACTGCCGTCCTGTCCTTGGTTCCAGACAGCGAAGGTGGTCAGAACCGAGGGGGTGAATCCGATGAAGGAGATGGCTGTCTGGTCGTTGGCCGTGCCTGTCTTGCCGGCGATGGGCCTGCCCAGGGAACGCGCATAGGTGGCAGTGCCGTACTGAACTGTGGTGCTCATGGCTTTCTGCAGCAGGGCCACCTGGTCGGCGTTGAAGACCTGATCTGACTGGATCGCAGCCGTGTAGAGCTCCTGATCCTTGGCATCCTTGACCTGTGCCACCAGATGCAGCTTGGGCCGCTTGCCGCCATTGGCCAGCGTGGCATACCCCTGTGTCACGTCATAGACCGAGAGGGCATCCAGGCCCAGGGTGTCGAAGGTGGTCGTGTCGTCGATTTTGCCGGTGATGCCAGCAGTGTGGGCCACCTGGGCGATTTTTTGTGAGGTCACGTGTTCGCCCAGGTCCATGAAGACCGTGTTGACCGATCTGGCGAAGGCCGAATAGAGATTGATGTACCCGTAGCTGAAGTTTCCGTCGTTGGCGACGGACTTGCCCACGCTGGAGAAGGTGCGTGGTGAATTGCCGTTGAAGACTGTGTTCAGGTTGACTCCATCCTGGATGGCGGCCAGGAGCGTGTAGGCCTTCATGGTCGAACCCACCTGGTAGGTCGCCTGATCCACGTTGTTGAGCGGGTGGGTCAGGTAGTCGTCACCGGCATACAGGGAGATGATGGCCCCGGTCTTGGGATCGACCGAGAGCCCACCGGTCTGCAGGGTGGGTGGCTGACGCTTGTTGCCCGTGGACGGGCTTGCCACCTGGAACATCAGATCCTGCTTGTCCTTTTGGATGGTGGTGATGATTCGGTAGCCGCCAGTATCCAGGTCGTCCGCGGTAAAGGGGGCCTTTTTGCCGGTGGACAGCTCATTGCGGACCATGCGCAGCAGGTAGCCGTTGGGCCCCTGATAGACGTTCTGCGGCGAGTACTTGATGGTCTGGGGCATCTGGGCGCCGACCCGGTCCTTGTGGCTGATGTAGTGGTCCTCCTCCATGATGCCCAGCACCCGGTGGAAGCGCGACTCGGCCTGCTTGGGGTTAATAGCCGGATCCCAGGAGGCCGGGGCGGGGATAATGCCGGCCAACATGGCCGACTCGGGCATGGTCAGATCCTTGGCGTCCTTACCAAAGTAGTTCTGCGCGGCGGCCTGGATCCCGTAGGCTCCGCGGCCGAAGTATATGGTGTTCATATAGTTGCACAGGACTGTTTCCTTGCTCTCGGTCCTGGAGATCTTCAGGGAGAGGATGGCCTCGCGCAACTTGCCTTTGTAGGTGGTGGTCTCACCCAGATAGTAGCGCTCGGCGTACTGCTGGGTGATGGTTGATCCGCCCTGCCGAGTGCCCTTGGTCACGTTGTTGAGCAGGGCCCGGCCGATGCCCTTGAGGTCGATGCCGTTATCCTTATAGAAGGAGCGGTTCTCTGAGGAGACGACCGCGTTGCCTACATACTTGGGCAGGACCGCACAGTCGATGATCTCCCGGTTCTGGTCGGCGTAAGTGCCGATAGGGGTGGTGCCGTCAGCATAGTAGACCGTGGTCTTTTGTGCCAGGGCCTGCTTCTCCGGCGGGATGATCTCAGTAGTCAGGTATAGGTAGGCGAAAGCTGCTGCCCCGACGACCAGCACCAGTCCCAGCAGACCCAGGGTCCACTTGAGCAGACGATGCGACTTGCGGCGCCGCCTGCGACGAGGTCCGCCGCCCCGGGGATTGCGGTCGGCATGTCGCGAGGTGAGTCTGTCGGTGCGATTGCTGCCACCGCGTGACCCAGACCGGACCCTGCGGGTGGGCGAGGTCGAACTGACTGAACGAGTCTGATTGGCCATGCCAACCACGCTATCCGGCAGGGCTGAAAACTGTTCGA
>NZ_JBVPQK010000329.1:0-2944 GCF_058197115.1 Bifidobacterium sp. POST2/T3 (B1) | reverse complement strand
CTGCGCGCACCCCTGAGCAGCTGCCGGCCCTCCTGGCCGCTGCCCATCTGGAACTGAGCGACGAGGATATGCAGACCCTGGACCAGGTCAGCGACAAGGTCAAGGGCTGATCTGCACACTTCGCTGCCCGCTGCACGGCCAAGTGTGACACAAGCGGACACCCAACCAGGCAGTTCGAATGGAAAAGGGCTTCCATCTGATACAGGATGGAAGCCCTTTTGTACAGCTACGATCAGGCCTTGACCAAATTGACCTGCGGCTGATCCAGATCGCCGGCGTTGACGGTCAGGCTGGTGGCCAGGGTCTCTCGGGCGATCAGGTCGCTGAACTGCTGGGCCTTGGGGGCATCCTCTCCGGGCAGGGTCAGGGTCAGATGAATCCGGTCAGCGATGTCCAGACCTGCGGTCTTCCGGGCATCCTGAACCTGGCGTATCAGATCCCTGGCGTAGCCCTCAGCCAAGAGGTTATCATCCAGCTGGGTGTCGAGGATGACGAAGCCGCCAGTGGGCAGGGCTGCAGAGGCCGAACGGTCGGCCTGGGAGCCGTCCTCCTGCTCGATCCGATTGTCCAGCTCGTATTCGCCTGGCTCCAGGGCCACCGGTCCATCAGGGGTAGTGACGACCACATGGCCGTCCTGCTCTGACCAGTCGCCCTGCTTGGAGGCACGGATGACGAACTGGACCAGCTTGCCCAGTCGGGGTCCGGCCGCACGGGCATTGACCTTAAGATCGTGGATGATTCGCAGGCCGTGCTGACCGGCCTGATCCAGGGTGCAGAACTCCACATCCTTGATGTTGAGTTCAGACTTGAGCACGTCCACGTAGGGGCGAGCTGCGTCAGGGTCACGAACCACTACGGTCAACCGGGACAGAGGCTGGCGGACGCGGATCTGCTCGGCCTTGCGCAGGGCCAGTGTGGCCGAAACCACCTCGCGGACCTTCTCCATGGCGGCTACCAGGGCAGGATCGTCGCACAGGACCTGTCCCAGCTGGGTCTCCTGTCCGGTGGCCTCGTCGGCCAGGAAGGGCCAGTCGGCCAGATGGACCGACTCGCCGCCGGTCAGGCCCCGCCAGATCTGCTCGGCCTCCATGGGCGCCAAGGGGGCCAAAACGCGGGCGAAGGCCTCCAGGACCGTGTAGAGGGTGTCGAAGGCTTGGTGATCCTCACTCCAGAAGCGGTCGCGGTTGTTGCGGATGTACCAATTAGTCAGCACATCGATGAAGTCAGTTACCGCATCGCAGGCCTCCGAGATGGCGAAGTCGTCCAGAGCCTTCTGCACCGACTGGATCAGTCGACGGGTCCGTGCAAGCAGGAAACGGTCCATCTCCGGCAGGTCGACCACACGGTCCGGTGTCAGCGCCTGGGCCTGGTAGCCGGCGCCCTTGTTGGCCGCATTGGCATAGAGCGTGTAGAAGTAGTATGAGCTCCAGACCGGCAGCATGACCTGACGGACCGTGTCGCGGATGCCATCGGCGGTGACGACCAGGTTGCCGCCGCGCAGGATGGAGGAGCTCATCAAGAACCAGCGCATGGCATCGGATCCGTACTTGTCGAAGACCTCATTCACATCCGGATAGTTGCGCAGGTGCTTGCTCATCTTCTGTCCGTCGGAGCCCAGGACGATGCCATGGCAGATCACGTTCTTGAAGGCCGGGCGGTCGAAGAGGGCCGTGGACATGATGTGCATGGTGTAGAACCAGCCACGGGTCTGACCGATGTACTCCACCACAAAATCGCAGGGATCCCTGTCTTCGAAGTACTGCTTGTTTTCGAAGGGGTAATGGAACTGCGCGAAGGGCATGGAGCCCGACTCGAACCAGCAGTCCAGCACATCGGTGATCCTGTGCATGGTGGACTTGCCGGTCGGATCGTCGGGGTTGGGCCTGGTCAGCTGATCGATCCAAGGCCGATGCATGTTGATCTGCCCCTTGTCATCGGTCGGGTAACGGCCAAAGTCCTGCTTGAGCTCATCCAGGGACCCATAGACATCCACCCGAGGGTACTTGGGATCGTCCGAGACCCAGACCGGAATGGGCGAGCCCCAGAACCTGTTGCGGGAGATGGACCAGTCACGGGCATTGGCCAGCCACTTGCCGAACTGGCCGTCCTTGACGTTCTCAGGGATCCAGTTGATCTGCTGGTTGAGTTCCAGCAGGCGGTCCTTGATCTTGGTCACGGAGACGAACCAGCTGGAGACCGGCTTGTAGATCAGCGGGGTGCCGCAACGCCAGCAGTGGGGATAGGAGTGGACGTAGCTCTTCTCCTGGAAGAGTAGAGCCCGGTGCTCGGCAGGGATCTGTGCCAGGGGGCCGTCGCCTGCGCGCAGGTTGCGCACGATGGGCATGTTGGCCTCGAAGGCCTGCATGCCCTGGTAGTCAGGGCACTGCTCGGTGAAGACAGCGCCGGCATCAAGCACGTCCACGCTACGAATACCCTTAGCGTTCAGGGTATTCATATCGTCCTCGCCATAGGGAGCCTGGTGGACCAGGCCGGTGCCCTCCACGGTGTCGACGTAGTCGGCCGTGTAGATGGTATAGGCGTTGGGGCCTGGGGTGCCGCCCTCGGATTCGGCCTGCTCGCCGGCGAAGTAGGGGAAAACCGGCCAGTACCGCCAGCCCTCCATCTGGGACCCCTTGAGGGTGCGGACCACCTGGTAGCCCTCCCCCAGCTGCTTGGCGTAGTCGCCCAGGCGAGCCGTGGCGATGTAGAAGCGCTTGCCAGCGAAGGGCCCGGACACCGGACTGACCTCCGAATACTCGATGTCAGCGCCGACCACGATGGCCAGGTTGGTGGGGACGGTCCAAGGGGTTGTGGTCCAGAAGACCGCATAGGCATCCTCGTCCCTGAGCTTGACGGCCACGGAAACGGTGGTGTCCTGCCGGTCCTGATAGACATCGGCATCCATGCGCAGCTCGTGGTTGGACAGCGGGGTCTGGTCCTTCCA
>NZ_JBVPQK010000328.1:0-2944 GCF_058197115.1 Bifidobacterium sp. POST2/T3 (B1) | reverse complement strand
CTGCGCGCACCCCTGAGCAGCTGCCGGCCCTCCTGGCCGCTGCCCATCTGGAACTGAGCGACGAGGATATGCAGACCTTGGACCAGGTCAGCGACAAGGTCAAGGGCTGATCTGCAAACTTCACTGCCCGCTGCACGGCCAAGTGTGCCACAAGCGGACACCCAGCCAGGCAGGTCGAACGGAAAAGGGCTTCCATCTGATACAGGGTGGAAGCCCTTTTGTACAGCTACGATCAGGCCTTGACCAAATCGACCTGCGGCTGATCCAGATCGCCGGCGTTGACGATCAGGCTGGTGGCCAGGGTCTCTTGGGCGATCAAATCACTGAACTGCTGGGCCTTGGGGGCATCCTCCCCGGGCAGGGTCAGGGTCAGCTGAATCCGGTCGGCGATGTCCAGCCCGGCGGTCTTCCGGGCATCCTGAACCTGGCGTATCAGATCCCGGGCATAACCTTCAGCCAGAAGATCGCTATCCAGCTGGATGTCGAGGATGACGAAGCCACCGGTGGGCAGGGCTGCAGAGGCCGATCGATCGGCCTGGGAGTCGTCCTCCTGCTCGATCCGATTGTCCAGTTCGTATTCACCTGGCTCCAAGGCCACCGGTCCGTCGGGGGTAGTGACGACCACATGGCCGTCCTGCTCAGACCAGTCGCCCTGCTTTGAGGCCCGGATGACGAACTGGACCTGCTTGCCTAGTCGGGGTCCGGCCGCACGGGCATTGACCTTGAGATCGTGGATGATTCGCAGGCCATGCTGGCCGGCCTGGTCCAGGGTGCAGAACTCCACATCCTTGATGTTGAGCTCGGACTTGAGCACGTCCACATAGGAACGGGCCGCATCGGGGTCACGAACCACCACGGTCAACCGAGACAGGGGCTGGCGGACGCGGATCTGCTCGGCCTTGCGCAGGGCCAGTGTGGCCGAAACCACCTCGCGGACCTTCTCCATGGCGGCTACCAGGGCAGGATCGTCGCACAGGACCTGTCCCAGCTGGGTCTCCTTCCCTGTTGCCTCGTCGGCCAAGAAGGGCCAGTCGGCCAGATGTACCGACTCACCGCCGGTCAGCCCTCGCCAGATCTGCTCGGCTTCCATGGGCGCCAGCGGGGCCAGAACACGGGCAAAGGCCTCCAGGACTGTGTAGAGGGTGTCGAAAGCCTGGTGATCCTCGCTCCAAAAGCGGTCGCGGTTGTTGCGGATGTACCAATTGGTCAGCACATCGATGAAGTCAGTCACCGCATCGCAGGCTTCCGAGATGGCGAAGTCGTCCAAGGCCTTCTGCACCGACTGGATCAGCCGACGGGTCCGTGCCAGCAGGAAGCGATCCATCTCCGGCAGGTCGGCCACACGGTCCGGTGTCAGCGCCTGGGCCTGGTAGCCGGCGCCCTTGTTGGCCGCATTGGCATAGAGCGTGTAGAAGTAGTATGAGCTCCAGACCGGCAGCATGACCTGACGGACCGTGTCGCGAATACCATCGGCGGTGACGACCAGGTTGCCGCCGCGCAGGATGGAAGAGCTCATCAGGAACCAACGCATGGCATCGGATCCGTACTTGTCGAAGACCTCATTCACGTCCGGATAGTTACGCAGGTGCTTGCTCATCTTCTGTCCGTCGGAGCCCAGGACGATGCCATGGCAGATTACGTTCTTGAAGGCCGGCCGGTCGAAGAGGGCTGTGGACATGATGTGCATGGTGTAGAACCAACCGCGGGTCTGGCCGATGTACTCCACCACAAAATCGCAGGGATCCCTGTCTTCGAAATACTGCTTGTTTTCGAAGGGGTAGTGGAACTGGGCGAAGGGCATGGAGCCTGACTCGAACCAGCAATCCAGCACATCGGTGATTCTGTGCATGGTGGACTTGCCGGTCGGGTCGTCGGGGTTGGGCCTGGTCAGCTGGTCGATCCAGGGCCGATGCATGTTGATCTGCCCCTTGTCATCGGTCGGGTAACGGCCGAAGTCCTGCTTGAGCTCATCCAGGGACCCATAGACATCCACCCGAGGGTACTTGGGATCGTCCGAGACCCAGACCGGAATGGGCGAGCCCCAGAACCTGTTGCGGGAGATGGACCAGTCGCGGGCATTGGCCAGCCATTTGCCGAACTGGCCGTCCTTGACGTTTCCGGGGATCCAGTTGATCTGCTGGTTAAGCTCCAGCAGACGGTCCTTGATCTTGGTCACGGAGACGAACCAGCTGGAAACCGGCTTGTAGATCAGCGGGGTACCGCAACGCCAGCAGTGGGGGTAGGAGTGGACGTAGCTCTTCTCCTGGAAGAGGATGGCCCGATGCTCGGCTGGGATCTGTGCCAGGGGGCCGTCGCCCGCGCGCAGATTGCGGACGATGGGCATGTTGGCTTCGAAGGCCTGCAGGCCCTGGTAGTCCGGGCACTGTTCGGTGAAGACGGCCCCAGCATCGAGCACATCCACGCTGCGGATGCCCTTGGCGTTCAGGGTGTTCATATCGTCCTCGCCATAGGGAGCCTGGTGGACCAGGCCGGTGCCCTCCACAGTGTCGACGTAGTCGGCCGTGTAAATGGTATAGGCATTGGGGCCGGGGGTGCCGCCCTCGGATTCGGCTTGCTCTCCGGCGAAGTAGGGAAAGACCGGCCAGTACCGCCAGCCTTCCATCTGGGACCCCTTGAGGGTGCGGACCACCTGGTAGCCCTCCCCCAGCTGCTTGGCGTAGTCGCCCAGACGGGCCGTGGCGATGTAGAAGCGCTTGCCGGCATAGGGCCCAGACACCGGGCTGACCTCCGAGTACTCGATGTCAGCGCCGACCACGATGGCCAGGTTGGTGGGGACAGTCCAAGGGGTTGTGGTCCAGAAGACCGCATAGGCATCCTCGTCCCTGAGCTTGACGGCCACGGAAACAGTGGTGTCCTGCCGGTCCTGATAGACATCGGCATCCATGCGCAGCTCGTGGTTGGACAGCGGGGTCTGGTCCTTCCA
>NZ_JBVPQK010000327.1:0-2946 GCF_058197115.1 Bifidobacterium sp. POST2/T3 (B1) | reverse complement strand
GACTCAGGTCCAACCATTCCCGCCATAGTCAGCAGGCGATCAATCCGAGAACCCGTCAGCACCACAGCTCCGCCGAAGTCGTCGTACTGTCCGCCACGGCTCGCGCTGATGCCTGAGACGGTCAAGTCCACAGTGCCCTGATCGACAAGGCGTTCTGTACTCGAAGAATCCTGAGCACTATCGCTATCACTACCTGGCAGCATCATCGGGGACAGATGAAGGCGCACCTTATCGCCCAGACCCACACGGAGCCTGTCGGAAACGGAATGCGGCAACACAACCTGATCATCTGAATCCGGCCATTGCCCCCGGTCCAGATCAACAGGCATAAGTTCCTGCCTGGCACCCGCAATGGCAAGAATCCCCTTGCTGGACTGACCGTTTGCTTCCATATCCATCATGAGGCTGACATCAGGGCGCAGACCACGAACCCCCTGCAATTTCGACAGTCCTTTGCTGTCAAACTTGTCGAACAGGATTGGCTTGTCCTGATCCTTTCTGGAGGTCACAGCATAGTTGGCTCGACCGGCATCCAGGCTAATCTCACGACGCATGGAGGCATTCGCCACGTTGCCAAAAAGGAGCGTCAGACACATAAAGAGGGCGCCGATCACGATGGCCAGGCCAGCCGGCATCATCATACGTGCATCGCGCTTCATCATCGTACGGGTTATCCGCCACACAGTGCACCCCCTAGTCCCGTACCTGGGAATCGCCAGCAGTGCCAGCCGACACTTGTTCAGACAGAAGGTCATTCATGGCCTTCACCGTCGGATCCTGTCGGTCCGCAACGATCTGTCCGTCTGCAAAGACCAGCGCACGGTCGGCATAGGATGCGGCATAGGCATCATGAGTGACCATGATGACGGTCTGCCCCAGCTCGCGGACCGAATCCCGAAGGAAGCTGAGCACCTCGGTCGAGGAAACCGTGTCCAGGTTTCCCGTAGGCTCGTCCGCAAAGACGATTGAAGGCTTGGTGATGAGGGCCCTGGCAATGGCCACACGCTGCTGCTGGCCACCCGAGAGCTCGCTGGGCCGATGGTCCAACCTCTCCGACAATCCCAGAGTCTCTACCAGCTGCTCCATCCATGAGGTGTCGGGCCGAACATCGTCCAGTACCAGCGGCATGAGGATGTTCTGTTTGGCAGTGAACATAGGCAATAGGTTGAAGCTCTGGAAGATGAATCCCAGATGCCGTCTCCTGATAAGGGTCAGCTGACGGTCGTCCATTCGTGTCAGGTCGACTCGGCCGGCCTGATCAATCGATGGATGGTGACGATCTCCGCTCTTCGAATGCAGAAGATCAGCGGCCATATAGACATGGCCTGAGGTGACAGTATCCAGACCAGCCAGAACGTGCATGAGCGTTGACTTGCCCGAACCTGAAGGACCCATGATGGCGGTGAACCGGCCACGCTCGAAATTCACGTCAATTCCGCGCAGGGCATGGACGGCGTTAGATCCTTGCCCATAATCCTTGGTCAGCTGCCTGGCGCTGACGGCCGGCTGACCCACGATGCCTGGACCTGCTCTGTCGATCAACCCTTGTGAAGACGAAGTATCCGCTTTGTTCTGCATGGTGCTCCTTATCCGCGAGGAAACCTTTCTCCCGTCAGCTTCCGACCCTATGCGGCTATTAGCTGCCGCGATATGCTCCCTGGGAGCGATGAAGAGAATCATCCTTACGGATGAGTGTGCTGAAGAACTCCTCCTGTTAGGCTGGCACCATCCAAATCAACACGGGGCGGCGGGGATGGACATCTGCGGAGATGAAGCGAATCATGTTCAGCACAAGAGACATGAGTCACAAGACATGCAACCATCGGACCAAGGAATTGAGGCTGTTGCCCAGATCTCCTTGATTGACTACAGGAATAACGAGCTTCCTTAGCTCAAGCTGAATCGTTTCCGAGCAGCATCAAGGAAATCATCACCCGGTAGAATGAGTCATTCATTCCCGACGCCGACCAAAGCATGCCAGGATGAAGGCTGCTTGCCGTCATTCCTCAGCAAGAGCCACGACCGGTGGGGTCCGGTTGACGCGCCTTGCGGGCAGAACACTTGCCAGAATCGCCGCTACGAGCGCCACCAGCAGAATCACCAGCCCGGTGGACCAGGGAATGGGGAAAGCCACCGTACCCAGAGAGGAGAAGATCTCATAGGCTGCAGCCCAGCCGAAGAGCAGGCCCAGGACCATGCCAGACAAGGACGACCCCAGGGCTATCAGCCCTGATTCCACAGCCAGTGACCGTCTGATCTGCTTCCGGGTCATCCCAATGGCCCGCAGGGTGGCGGACTCCCGCCGGCGTTCCAGCACCGAAAGGGAAAGCGTATTGGCCACGCCGATCAGGGCGATGGCAACCGCCACTGCCAGAAGAGCCAGGATGATCATGAGCAGGCTGTCGATGATCCGATCCCACTGCTGCTTCTCAGCCAACCCACCCTTGACGGAAACAGCCGAATACCCAGAAAGCGCGTTTTTCACCTTGTCCATGAATGCCGGGACTGTTGGCGAACCATCGATCTTGGCCCAGATCTGCACTGTCTGAGGCTGAATGCCATTCAGCAAGGATGAGTCGGTCAGGCCATATAAATTGTTGGCATCAATTCCCTGGAAAGGCGCATAGACACTGGTCACGAAGAGCCTTTGAGCCACCGACGTGGATCCGCCATGAGCGTCGCCTTGGATCGGGCTGAGAATATTGAGCCCAAGATTCCCGCCGTCGTGAAAATCCTTCTGCTTGTCCATGAGGCTTTCTGGAAGCAGCAGGGCATCCGGTCCGGAAAGATCCTTGCCGACCTTGGAGTTCAGAAGACGATCGATCTTATGCGCATCCAGGGCGAAAATAGTCATTCCCGCCCCGTTCTGCCCGCCTGATTTGACCATGGCTGCATACTGGGGCACCAGCTCGGCCTGTGCAACCCCGTCGATCCGTCGAATGTCGT
>NZ_JBVPQK010000326.1:0-2949 GCF_058197115.1 Bifidobacterium sp. POST2/T3 (B1) | reverse complement strand
GGCTGGTTCGGTTTCAATGCCGGTTCCGCCTTCGCCGCCAACGGCACGGCTGGATATGCCTGGGTTTCCACGACCATAGCCGCCAGCGGCGCCACCCTGGGCTGGCTCTTTACTGAACGGGTCCGCACCGGGCATTACACCGCCATGGGTGCAGCATCCGGCATGGTCGCCGGCCTGGTGGCCATCACTCCAGCGGCCGACGTGGTTTCCCCGCTCTGGGCCATGGTCATCGGCCTCTTGGCTGGTTTCGTCTGCTGCCTGGCCTGCGGGCTCAAGTTCCGTTTCGCCTACGACGACTCCCTTGATGTGGTGGGCATCCACGGCGTGGGTGGTTTATTGGGCACACTGCTGATAGGCTTCTTCGGTACGGGTACGGGCTTCCTGG
Organism: Bifidobacterium sp. POST2/T3 (B1); assembly: GCF_058197115.1. Lineage (NCBI taxonomy): Bacteria > Bacillati > Actinomycetota > Actinomycetes > Bifidobacteriales > Bifidobacteriaceae > Bifidobacterium > Bifidobacterium sp. POST2/T3 (B1). The sequence continues at coordinate 2,564 of NZ_JBVPQK010000326.1, read as the reverse complement.
CCGGCGGCAATTTCCGGCAGCTGCTGGTTCAGTTCCTGGTGGCGTTGATTGCGATCATCTACGCAGCTGCAGTAACCGGTGTGATCGCCTTTGCGCTGGAGAAGACCATTGGTTGGCGAGTCAGCAAGGATCAGGAGGTCATCGGCGTCGATCAGAGCGATCAGGGTGAGAGCGCCTATGACTTCGGGTCCATTCTGAACTGATCAGAAAGGAAGGCAGCATGAAACTCATTACCGCCATCGTTCAGCCCGGGCGGCTGGATCAGATTAAGCAGGCCCTGACCGAGGTCGGCGTGCACGGCATGACCGTCTCGTCAGCCCAGGGCTATGGTCGGCAGGGCGGCCATAAGGAGGTCTACCGGGGCAGCACTGTCAAGGTGGATCTGGTTCCCAAGGTGCGCCTGGAGGTGCTGACCGAGGATCGCCGGGTCGACGAGCTGGTCAACGCCATCGTCCAAGCTGCCGCCACCAACACCGTGGGCGACGGCAAGGTCTGGGTGCAGACCCTGGACTCGGTGGTCAGGGTCCGTACCGGGGAGACCGGCGTCGACGCCATCTGAGGCAGCCGCATGCTGCCGTCTGTATGGTCGTCTTCCTACTGACCAGTTTCGCAGGATCCCGTAGCTGTGGCCAATTTCATGGTCGAGCGGTCGGGGTCCTGCTTTTTCTATGGCTCTTCAGGCTTGGCTGGCCTGTCCAATGGTCCCCATCCAGACATCCGTGCGCGTTCTCAAGCCATTGCAGATGGCCCTGACGCCAATGAAGAGGACATTGAGGGCGGCCCAGAGCATGGCTATCCGCCAGGTGGGCGTCCAGTTCATGGCCAGAGCCGTCATACCCAGCAGGCCGATCAGGTAGATTACAGCCGTGAGGGAGCAGGTGGCCGCCAGGTAGCGATAGTCCCCGGCCCCGATCAGGATCCCGTCCAGGGCCCACATCCATCCGGCGACGGGCATGAAGACTCCCTGGACGATCATGCCCACGGTGATCAGCGACCTGATGGCTGGCGTGGGGCTGAACAGGGGGGCGGCGAAGAGGCCCAAGGCGATCATGACCAGTCCGACCAGCACTCCCATGGCCATGCCGGCCCTGGCTGACAGGTCGGTCATGACCCGTGCCCGCGACCGCTGTCCGGCGCCCAGTTCGGTGGCTACCAGTGACTGACCGGCGATGCCCACGGCATCCAGCATGTTCAGTCCGAAGTTCCAGGCCGAGTTGACCCCTTGGTAGGCTGCCAATACCTGCTCGCCCAGGTGGGCTGCAGCCACCACGGTCATGAACAGGCAGATCCGCAGGGCCAGGGTTCGCAGGAAGAGCGGGAAACCGTCGCCCATGCTGGCCGCCATGCCTGAGAGTCGGGGCCGCAGCTGGGCGCCTTCCTGACGGGCCCAGACCAGGGCGGGGATGGTCAAAAAGAGCCCCATGGCCCACTCGGCAATCAGCGTGGCCAGGCCTGAGCCCAGAATGTCCATGTGCAGGCCGAAGACCAGAAGGACCTCCAAGGCGGTGTTAAGAATGGCGCCTGACACGGCGGCCACCAAGGTGATCTTTACCTTTTGCAGTCCCCGGAAGATGCCGTTGGCCGCATACACCATAAGCATGGCCGGAAGGCCGAAGACCAGGGCATTCAAATAGGTCTGCGCAGCTTGCAGAACTGGCCCGCGGGCTCCCATCAGGCTGCAGATGGGCCGACTTAAAACCAGGAGCAGGGCGCAGACGACCAGGCCGATGACGAAGGCCAGCCACATGCCGTCTACGCCGGCCTGCATGCCCTCCCGTCGGCGGCCGGCGCCCATGAGCCGGGCCACCTGGGAGGTGGTCCCGTAGGCCAGAAAGATGCACAGGCCCACGGTGGTCAGCACCACAGTGGATCCGATGGAGAGCCCGGCCAGAGCCGAGTCGCTGATGTGGCCCACGATGGCGGTGTCGATCATGACGAAGAGCGGGGAGGCGATCAGCTGGCCGAAGGTGGGTATGGCCAGTCCGGCAATGGTCCGGTAGGTCGCCCGCCGTTCTTCCGGCGTGATTGATCCGGTCTTGGTTTCGGGGATGTTCCTGTGGCTGCGCATGGACGCCATGCTAATGCTCTGGACTGAGGACACAACCCCTGAAAGCCAGTCCGTGGACGTCCTGTCGTGGATGCCGTATCACCAAACAGCCCTGAGTGCAAGCTGGATTGATGATGTGGAAGACTGTCCCCAAGTTTTGCACAGAGTTGTACCCATGAGGTGGATAAGTTGCGCACATGTCCTCTAGGACACGCCTTGAATGTGGATAACTTATTTTTCTGTACACATACAGGGCGACCCGTGCCCGTCCAGTACGGTCAGCGCGTCCCGGTGAATGCCTTGAGTGAAATCCGTCTCTTGGGGCTGCCAAGGACGGTCCTCTTCGTAGAATCGTGGCTATGGCTTCCGATGACTACACCGACTACACCCATCCCGAACAGCGTCCCACCGATCGTGCCCAGACCGGCCGTGACATGCTCTTCGACCGGGTGCCCCCGCATGACGACGATGCGGAGATGGCCGTGCTGGGCGGCATGCTCATGAGCAAGGATGCCAT
>NZ_JBVPQK010000325.1:0-2963 GCF_058197115.1 Bifidobacterium sp. POST2/T3 (B1) | reverse complement strand
TCGAACAGTTTTCAGCCCTGCCGGATAGCGTGGTTGGCATGGCCAATCAGACTCGTTCAGTCAGTTCGACCTCGCCCGCACGCAGGACCCAGTCCGGAGCGCGCGGCGGCAGGAATCGCGCCGACAGGCTCACCTCGCGGCATGCCGACCGGAATCACCGGGGCGGCGGACCCCGTCGCGGGCGGCCCCACAAGTCACATCGTGTGCTTAAGTGGACCCTGGCCCTGTTGGGACTGGTGCTGGTCGCTGGGGCGGCAGCCTTCGCATACCTATATCTGACCACTGAAATCATCCCACCGGAGAAGCAAGCTCTGGCGCAAAAGACAACGGTCTACTATGCGGACGGCACCACCCCCATCGGAACCTATGCCAATCAAAACCGTGAGATCATCGACTGCGCGGTCCTGCCCAAGTATGTAGGCAATGCGGTCGTCGCCTCGGAGAACCGCACCTTCTACAAGGACAACGGCATCGATCTCAAAGGCATCAGCCGAGCGCTCTTGAACAACGTGACCAAGGGCACCCGTCAGGGCGGATCCACCATCACCCAGCAGTATGCCGAGCGCTACTATCTGGGCGAGACTACCTCCTACAAGGGCAAGCTGCGCGAGGCCATTCTTTCCTTGAAGATTTCCAGGACAGAGGATAAAGACACGGTTCTGTGCAACTATCTCAACACCATCTACTTCGGCCGTGGCGCTTACGGGATCCAGGCCGCCGCCCAAAACTACTTCGGCAAGGACGCCAAGGATCTGACCATGCCTGAGTCGGCCATGCTGGCTGGCATCATCCCGGCCCCTACCTCCTGGGATCCGGCGGTCAACCCCAAGCAGGCCGAGTCGCGCTTCCACCGCGTGCTGGCCATCATGGAGGAGGACCACTACATCAGCCATCAGGACCGAGCCGGCGCTCAAATGCCGCAGACCATCAAATACATGCCGCAGAACGTCTACCAAGGACCCAACGGCTACCTGCTGCGCATGGTCCGCAACGAGCTGTCCTCCGGCAAAAAGGCACCCTTCACCGCGGACGACCTAGATACGGGCGGCTACCGGATTATCACCACCATCCAAAAGGACAAGCAGGATCTGATGTTCCAAGTGGCCAGTCCATCCACAGGCAACAAACATCTGCCGCCCACCCTGCAGATCGGGGGGCTCTCGGTCGACCCTAAGACCGGGGCCATCATCTCCCTGTACGCCGGTGACGACTACCTGACCCACCAGCTCAACAACGTGGATCAAGCAACCTTCCAGGTCGGTTCGACCATGAAGGCCTACACGCTCCTGGGCGCCATCCAGGACGGGGTCAGCCTGAACACGGTCTTCAACGGCAATTCACCGCGTACCTTCTCCAGCGTAGGCAAGTCCGTCGCCAACGCCGGGAATGTCAGCTACGGGTACATCAACCTCTATTCCGCATTCGCCAACTCGGTAAACACGGTCTTCATGGACCTGGGCGAACACGTGACCTCACGCAAGATTGCCCAGGTGGCCCACACGGCCGGCATCACCGGGAAGATCGACGATACGACCACTTTTGACACCCTGGGAGTAGACGCCCTCACGGTCTATGACGTGACCCAGGGCTACGCCACCCTGGCCAACGGGGGACAACGACCCAAGTTGCACCTGGTGGCTCAGGTCAAGGATGCCAAGGATCAGGAGCTCTATACGGCTGCAATCCAGTCGGATCAGGTCTTCAACGCCGAACAGGTGGCTCTGCTGCAGAAGGCCATGACCACCACGGTCCAGCGTGGCACTGCATCCTACGCACGTTCCCTGGGGCGGCCCATCGCCGGCAAGACCGGCACGGCCAATGACCAGACGGCCATCTCCTTCATCGGATTCACTCCCTCACTTCTGACCACCTTCGCCATCTGGAACCAGGGGCAGGACGGCAGCGCCCTGAAGGTTCCGGACCGCTATCAAAACGACTTCTATACGGTCCAGCTCTTCACCCAGTACATGAAGTCGGCCCTGGGCAACAGTCCAATAGAGCGTTTCCCAGACGCTGAGGACCATGGCAAGGTCGGTGGCCCAGAAGGCAACTGGGGCAGCGGATCCTGGAAGAGCAGCAATTCGTACAGGCCCAACCGCGGATACTCATATGGATACTCATATGCACCCCAGCAGCGCTACCAGCGCCAGAACTCCGAACAGGGGCAGTCCGGATCCGGCAGCGGCTCGGGGGCTGGTACCGGAGGCGGGACAGAGAACGACAGCAACAGCGGCACCGTGGAGGGCGGCGACAAAGGCAGTACTCAGGGCAATTCCGAGGGTGAACCATCCCAGCAATAAACAAAGCCCAGACAATTTGGCCCGACCCGGGCATAGCTGTGCGTCCGGATCGGACCTGGAGGACTGGTGCAGGGTTTTGAGCCTTCAGCCGCGCTGGAAGCGGTTGAGTGCCGAGATGATGGCCTTGAGGGAGCTGGTAGAGATGGACGAATCGATGCCCACGCCCCAGATCACCCGGGACCTGGCTGGTTCGCCCACCTGGCATTCCACATAGGAAGCCGCCAATGCATCGGTGCCGGCGGTCATGGCATGCTCGGCGTAGTCCAGGACCGAGACGGTCTGATCCAGGGACTTGAGCGCATCCAAGAAGGCCGCGATTGGACCATTCCCATGTCCTTGAACACGCCGCCTCACCTCTGGGTCGCCCGGGGCAAGCCCCCGATCCAGCAGGGTGGCATCAAGAACGGTGTCGGATCCGTCCTCGCCGGAGGTGACTGCAACATTCAGCAGCTTGAAGCGTCCCCACTGGCGCAGGGTCTCGTCGCGCTGATCCGCCATGGACTCGCCGCCGACCACGCTCCCGCCAGCCTCCACGGGCAGGTACTCGTCCTTGAAGAGCCGCCAGATGTCGGCATCTTTGACCTCGCGCTTGGTCCTGTCGGCATAGCTCTGGACCAGCCGTTCGAACTCCACCTGGAGACGCTTGGGCAGGTCCAGATGATG
>NZ_JBVPQK010000324.1:0-2967 GCF_058197115.1 Bifidobacterium sp. POST2/T3 (B1) | reverse complement strand
GGCGTTGTCACCCCGCCGACAGGCGTCCGCTTCACCCAGTTCAGCGCAGGCAGTGGTTATTCCCTGGCCCTGGGCTCGGACGGCAACCTCTACAGCTGGGGAAACAACGGTACCGGGCAACTGGGCATAGGCGGTGCTGATTCTAATCAACATAACACGCCGAGCAAGGGGTCCATGCCGGCAGACGGCACGAAATTCACCCAGATCAGCGCAGGATACTATCATTCCCTGGCCATGGGAACGGACGGCAACCTCTACAGCTGGGGAGACAACTCCCTAGGTCAGCTAGGACGCGCCCTCACCAGCACCAGCACGTTGAACGACGGTACGCCGCACAAAGTGAACCTGCCTGCAGGCGTCAGACGATTCACTCAGGTCATCGCAGGCGGCGATAATTCCCTGGCCATGGGATGGGACGGCAACCTCTACAGCTGGGGAGACAACAGCAAAGGCCAGCTGGGACGGAGCGCCAGCAGCACGCAAGACGGTACGCCACGCAGAGTGGCCATGCCGGCCGGCATCACAATCACCCAAGTCAGAATCGAAGGCGGCTATTTAGGGGGCTATGCCCAGGCCCTGGGCTCGGACGGCAACCTCTACAGCTGGGGAGACAACAGCAAAGGCCAGCTGGCACGCACCCCCGCCAGCGCCACGCCAGCCAACCGGCCAGGCATGGTCGCCTTCCCCGAGTCTCCCAGGCCGACCGGCGTCAACTTCGGCGGGACAGCGGGCACGAATCTGACCGCAAACACGGGCGGCACCTGGAGCGTGACCACGCCCCAGCATGCAGGAGGCAAGACCGACGTGACCGTCTCCTGGAGCAGGAACGGCCAGCAGCCCGACGCGCGCCTTACCTACACCTACATCAACCCCCACACGGTCACCTTCGACAGCGCAGGCGGCCAGCAGACCCCAGACCACCAGCAGATCACCATAGGCAAACAGGCCGCACGCCCAATCACAGACCCGGCCAAGGACGGCTTCCTGTTCGACGGCTGGTTCCTCAAGGACGCCAATGGCAAATCCGATGTGGCTTATGACTTCAGCCAGCCGGTCACCGCGGACATCACCCTGGTCGCACATTGGAGCCCCGCCAACACCGGCGGCTGGTCGATCAACCCAAGCAAGGGCAACGCGATGGGCGGCCAGCAGGCGACCATCACCCCGCCCAAGCTAAGCCGCGGCATCCGCTTCAACCAGGTCAGCGCCGGCATCTTGACAAACAACTTCTCCATTGGGGTGGCCAGCGACGGGAACGCCTACGCCTGGGGCAGCAACCAGTACGGGCAGCTGGGCCAAGGCAGCACCAGCGGCACTCCGCAGAAGACGCCGGTCAAGGTCCCCCTGCCGGACGGCGTGGCCTCCGGTTTCACCTACACACAGGTCGCGGCAGGCGGCTTCCATGTGCTGGCCATCGGCAGCGACGGCATCGTCTACAGCTGGGGCACCAACGACCACGGGCAGCTCGGCAACGGCAGCCTGGACGCAAATACCCCTCAGACCAGTCCGATGCCCGTCAAGGGTGCGGACGGCCAGCCCTTCAAGGCCGTCCAGGTGAGCGCCGGCTACGCCGACTCGGCGGCCATCAGCCTGGATGGGCGCGTCTACACCTGGGGCAGCGAATACAACGATCACAGCACCTGGGGCACGTCCAAGCGGGCGCCGACCCTGGCCAAGGATCCCGACGGCTCCGGCCAGGGGTTGCACGCGGTCCAGGTAAGCGTCGGCTGGGGCCTCGTCATGGCCTTGGACGCGGACAGCAACGTATATACCTGGGGGTTCAACAACTACGGGCAGCTCGGCAATGGCACAGCCACGGGAGACAACAGCACCACGTATGCCGCCGACCCGGCACGCGTGCCCGACCCCAAGGACACGAGCAAGGCCTTCAAAGCCGTGCAGATCAGCGCCGGAGGCTTCCATGCCCTGGCCGTCGACCAGGACGGTACCCTCTGGGCGTGGGGGTACAATAAATTCGCGCAGCTGGGGGACGGGTCGACAACCAACAGGCCCAGGCCAAAACTGGTAGGAAACCCCTCAGACTCCAGCCAGCCATTCCAAGTCGCGCAGATCAGCGCAGGCACGATCCACTCCCTGGCCGTCGACCAGAACGGCACAGCCTGGGCATGGGGATGGAACGTCTACGGCCAGCTCGGCGACGGCACAACCAGCAACCGGTCCACACCCACGCGCGTATTGCCGCCCGTAGGCCAGGGCAGCGCCGGCACCGGGCTCGCAACAGCACGAACCAGCGGAGGATACTTTCATTCCCTGGCCATAGGGCGTGACGGCAACGCCTACGCGTGGGGCGACAACCAGTACGGCGAGCTCGGCAACGGAAGCGCGACGCAGAGCAGCACGCCGACCCCGGTGGCGTTCAACCCGGCACTGCTGATCACCGGCGTCAAGTTCGACCAGGCAGCGGTCGGCTCCCTGCAGCAGAATGCCGACGGGTCCGTCTCTTTTGCCACGCCCGTCCATAATCCGGGGCAGGCCGATGTGATCGTGGACTGGACCCTGGGCGGCACCAAACAGGAACCCAAGCACCTGTCCTATACCTACGAAGGCACCCTGCCCCTGACGGGCGGCAACGGCAGCATGATCATCCTGCTCGCCGCCGGGCTGCTCGCCGCAGCCGGCGCCGTCGCAGCCGGACGCCACCGGCGCGAAGCCCACAGCCTGCACGTCTAGAATCTTCACCCGAGTAAGCAGCCGGGCCGCATCCCAAGACGGCCCGGCCAACCAGGGTGGCCCCGCCAATCCCCAACACAACGGAGCCACCCACCTCTTTTTTACCCCTTCCTAGACAGAAAGCTTTCCAATCCGAAATTTGACATAACATTTTTTACTTGATTTATCCGGGTGTTGCTTCCGTTTTGGCCCGACCCTGTATGCTAACGTTTGTCTAGCTACCGGGAATGTGCCCGGCACGCAGTCGATGAAAAACTTGGGATTTTCATCATTTGA
>NZ_JBVPQK010000323.1:0-2970 GCF_058197115.1 Bifidobacterium sp. POST2/T3 (B1) | reverse complement strand
CGGATCATAGACGGGCGCTACCGCATTCTGCGCGAGATTGCGCAAGGTGGCATGGCCACGGTCTACGAGGCTCTGGACCTGCGGCTGTCCAGACATGTGGCTGTCAAGATCATGCACACCATGCTGGCCCAGGGGCCACATAGGGCCCAGTTCGAGGAGCGCTTTCGCCGGGAGGCCAGGTCAGCGGCTGCCATCGCCAACCCCCACATCGTCCAGGTCTACGATACCGGTGTCGACCAGGGGCTGGACTACTTGATTATGGAGTATGTCCACGGAATAAGCCTGCGGCGGGACATGGCTCGGCAGGGCGTCTATCCCCTGAAGGAGACCCTGCGCATCGTGGGCGAAATCCTGGACGGCCTGGCCTCCGCCCACCGAGTCGGCGTCATCCATCGCGACATCAAGCCGGAAAACATCCTCATCAACGACCGCGGCCACGTAGAAATCACCGACTTCGGACTAGCCCGCGCCGCCGCTCAAGCCACCCTGTCTTCGACGGGTATGCTCATGGGCACGGCCGCCTACCTGGCCCCCGAAACCATCGAGAACAACGAGGCCTCCCCCCAAAGCGACCTTTACGCCGTAGGCATCATCGCCTACGAGATGCTGACCGGCACGGTCCCCTTCGCCAGTGACAATCCGGTAACCATCGTCTTTAAGCACGTCCACGAGGACGTCCCCTCGCTGGCCAGGGTCTGCCCCGGAATCGACCCATCCGTAGCCGCCCTGTTCTCCGGACTGACCGACCGCTCCCCCGAAAATCGCCCAGACAACGCAGGCAAGGCCCTGGAAAGTCTGAGAAAAATGGTCAGGGGGCTGGACCGGCAGGCCATGGACTACATGTTGCCTGCAACAGCTGCAACAAGCGGAGAGCCCGAATCCGCCATCGCCGGAACCCCTAGACACGACCCTGAGATGCCCGAATCGCCAACTCAAAAAGCTACAGCACCCAGCGACGATGCCGAAGATGCAGCCACACAGACCATTGCTACAGCAACCGACCCGGAGGGTTCAGATACGGTCCCGGCTGTGCCCGCACCACCTGAAACCGATGCGGACGCAGCAACCAGACGCTATAGGCTCAACGACGTGGACACCCCCTCCAGGGCCGAAACTACAACTGTTCTGCAGCCTCAGGACATAACAGCTTCCCCCGCCGATATGGCTGCCGTACCGGCTTCCGTCCAGACAATGCAGCAAGGCGCTGCAGAGACCAAGCCCAAGCACCGGCATCACGGCTTGATCATCGTGCTGGTAGTTCTGCTGGTGCTGGCCCTGGCCGGAGGCGGCGGTGGCGCCTGGTGGTACTACCTAGGCCCGGGCAGTTATTACGCCCTGCCCAAGCCAGATGACATCTCCTGCTCCGAAAACCAGGAGTGCAAGATTATCGGTGCCGACTACGCCAAGTTCGCCCGCACCCTCAAGGTCGCAGGCATCGATGTCGACACCGACTACAACTTCAGCGACCAAGTGCCCAAAGGGGCCATCATGGCCGCGGATCCCGATACCGTTGGAGCTCGCATCAGCAAGCGGGGCGGCAGACTCAACCTAACCGTCTCCAAAGGGGTTCGCCAAGCCACGGTGCCCAAGGACATCCTCATTTCGGACACCTCCAACGGCAAGGACCCCTTGCAAGCCCTGAAGGCGGCTGGATTCGACAAGATCGACCATGACTCCTCCAAGGACCAGTACTCCATGGATATACCCGAGGGAGCGGCGATTTCGGTGGAGCCGGCCCCAGGGACCAGGACCCGACACGATACCAAGGTCAGCCTGGTCCTGTCCAAGGGTCGGATGCCGGTGGCCATGCCCGACATCATCGGCAAGGCCAGGGATGATGCCAAGGCGGCCTTGGAAGCCCTCCGGCTCAAGGTCAACTACAGCGAGAACTGGTCAGACACGGTCCCCCGCAACCAAGTGATTTCCGCCTCCCACCAGGCCCAGGAACAGCTTCACTGGGGTGATGCGGTCAACGTAGTGATCTCCAAGGGACCGCAGTCCATCACCATGCCCGACGTGAAGGGCAAGAGCCAGGACGAGGCCACCCAGATCCTGCAGGGATACGGACTCAAGGTCAACATCTCAGCGCCGCTGGGCAACCTGACCCACACGGTGCGAATTCAGGACCCCAACCCCGGCACCCAGGTCAAGGTGATCAATGATGACGGCTCGCCGGCTGTCGTGACCCTGACTGTGGTCTGACTACGCTACTCCTTGCAGTTCGTCGTCAGCCCAGTTCTTCTTTGCTCTCATGTGCCTTGATGACCTGGGCATACACATCCACGTAGCGCTGCCCGCTCATCTCCTGGATCTCCTGCATGATCCTGTCGGTCAGGTTGCGAATCTCCTCGTGGGTGAGGCTGTTGACCGGCATGTAGGGCACAGTGATGGGCTTGCCGAAGATGACCTTGGTCCTGCCACGATGCGGAAACACATGGCCGGGCTCCTGAAGCTGCCGGGTACCGATGATGGCGGTAGGCACCACTGTCGTCCCAGTCTCGAAGGCAAGCCGCGCCGCCCCAGTGTGCCCTCGGTAGAGCCTGCCGTCAGGGCTGCGCGTACCCTCCGGATGGATGCCGAAGATGTGCCCGTGCTCAAGGATGGAACGTGCGGTTTCCATGGCTCCCAGCGACTTGGAGCCGCCCGACCTGTCGACGGGGAAGACTCCGACCGAGCTGAACCACCACTTCTTGAACTTGCCCTTTATTCCCTTGCCGTTGAAGTACTCGGCCTTGCCCATGAAATGGATCATCCGCGGGCAGGTAATGGGTAGGAGGGCATCGTCAATGACGGCCAGATGGTTGGAAGCGATGATGGCAGCCCCCTGCTTGGGAATATTCCCCGTGCCTTCAACGGTCGGTTTGAACCAGGTACGCGCCAACGGACCGAGCAGTTTGACGAAGAACCAGTACAGCACAGAGACTCCTTGGTAGCGAATGCGTGCGGCCGAGGTTACGATGGTTCTATGAC
>NZ_JBVPQK010000322.1:0-2971 GCF_058197115.1 Bifidobacterium sp. POST2/T3 (B1) | reverse complement strand
GACTCAGGTCCAACCATTCCCGCCATAGTCAGCAGGCGATCAATCCGAGAACCCGTCAGCACCACAGCTCCGCCGAAATCGTCGTACTTTCCCCCATGGCTCTTGCTGATGCCTGAGATGGTCAAGTCCACAGTGCCTTGGTCAACAAGGCGTTCTTTACTTGAATAATCCTGAGCACTATCGCTATCACTACCTGGCAGCATCACCGAGGACATATGGAGGCGCACCTTATCACCCAGACCAGCCTGGAGCCTGCTGGCGACGGAATGCGGCAGCACAACCTGATCGTCTGAATCAGGCCATTGCCCCCGATCCAGATCGATAGGTATAAGCTCCTGCCTTGCACCCACAATGGCCAGAATCCCTTTGCTGGAATGACCGTTTGCTTCCGTATCCACCATGAGGTCGACATCAGGGCGCAAACCACCAACACCGCGCACTTTCGACAGCCCCTTGCCATCGAATTCGTCGAGCAGGATCGGCTTGTCCTGATCCCTTCTGGAGGTCACAGCATAGTTGGCTTGGCCTGCATCCATGCTGATTTCGCGACGCATGGAGGCATTCGCCACGTTGCCAAAAAGGAGCGTCAGGCACATAAAGAGGGTGCCGATCACGATGGCCAGACCAGCCGGCATCATCATACGTGCATCGCGCTTCATCATCGTACCAGTTATCCGCCACACAATGCACCCCTTAGTCCTGGAACTGGGAATCGCCGGCAGTGCCAGCCGAGACTTGTTCAGCCAGAAGATCGTTCATGGCTTTCACTGTCGGATCTTTTCGGTCCGAAACAATCCGTCCGTCGGCAAAGACAATCGCACGATCTGCGTAGGATGCGGCATAGGCATCATGAGTGACCATGATAACGGTCTGATTCAGCTCGCGCACGGAATCACGCAGGAACTTCAGAACACCAGTGCTGGCGGCCAGGTCCAGGTTACCCGTCGGTTCGTCCGCAAAGACCAGACCGGGTTTGGTTATCAGCGCTCTGGCGATGGCGACCCGTTGCTGCTGCCCCCCGGATAATTCACCGGGAAGATGGTCCAGCCTCTCCGACAAACCGAGAGTCTCTACCAGTTGCTCCATCCACGAGCTGTCAGGCCGAACGCCGTCCAGTACCAGCGGCATGAGGATATTCTGTTTGGCAGTGAACATAGGCAACAGGTTGAAGCTCTGGAAGATGAATCCCAGATGCCTCCGCCTGATCAGAGTCAGCTGACGGTCGTCCAGTCGTGTCAGGTCAACTCGGCCGGCCTGATCAATCGATGGATGGTGACGATCTCCGCTCTTCGAATGCAGAAGATCAGCGGCCATATAGACATGGCCAGAGGTGACAGTATCCAGACCAGCCAGAACGTGCATAAGTGTTGATTTACCCGAACCTGAAGGGCCCATGATGGCAGTGAACCGGCCTTGCTCAAAATTCACGTCAATTCCGCGCAGGGCGTGGACGACGTTCGAACCTTGCCCATAATCCTTGGTCAGCTGTCTGGCACTGACGGCCGGCGGTCCCGCGACACCTGGGACTGCTCTGTCGATTAAACCTTGTGAAGACGAAGTATCCGCTTTGTTCTGCATGGTGCTCCTTTATCCGCGAGGAAGCCTTTCTCCCGTCAGCTTCCGACCGTATCCGGCTATCGGCTGCAGCGATATGCTCCCTAGGAGCGATGAAGATAATCATCCTTACGGATGAGTGCACTGAAGAACTCTTCCTGTTAGGCTGGCACCATCCAAATCAACGCGGGCGGCGGGGATGGAACTATGCGGAGATGAAGCAAATCATGTTCAGCACAAAAGACAATGAGCCTAAAGACATGGATCCATCAGACCAGAGGATTGAGACAATTGCCTCGATCCCCTTAATCGACTACGAGAATAACGAGGTCCCCGCGATCAAGCCGGCTCGCTTCCAAGCAGCCTCAAGGAAAACATCATCTGGCAGAATAAATCATTCATTCCCGGCGCCAACCAAGGTGCGCCTTGGTGAAAGTTGGCTGGCTCTGATGCAATCTGACTGCTGGTCGTCATTCCTCTGCTAGAGCCACGACCGGTGGAGTCCGGTTGACGCGCCTTGCAGGCAGGACGCTTGCCAGAATCGCCGCTACGAGCGCCACCAGCAGAATCACCAGGCCAATGGACCAAGGAATCGGGAAAGCCACCGTCCCCAGAGAGGAGAAGATCTCATAGGCTGCAGCCCAGCCGAAGAGCAGGCCCAGGACCATGCCGGACAAGGACGACCCCAGGGCTATCAACCCTGACTCCACAGCCAGGGAACGTCTGATCTGCTTGCGGGTCATCCCGATGGCCCGCAGGGTGGCAGACTCCCGCCGACGTTCCAACACCGACAGGGAAAGCGTGTTGGCTACGCCGATCAGGGCGATGGCCACTGCAACCGCAAGCAGGCCCAGGATAATCATGAGCAGGCTGTCGATGGTCCGATCCCACTGCTGCTTTTCAGCCAATCCACCCTTCACGGAAACAGCCGAATACCCGGAAAGCGCACTCTTCACCTTGTTCATAAACGTCGAGACTGTTGGCGAGCCATCAACCTTGGCCCAGATCTGCACGGTCTGAGGCTGAACGCCATTTAGCAAGGATGAGTCGGTCATGCCATATAAATTGCTGGCATCAATCCCCTGGTAGGGCGCATAGATGCTAGTTACGAAGAGTCTTTGAGCCACCGACGTGGATCCGCCACGAGCGTCGCCTTGAATCGGGCTGAGAATATTGAGCCCAAGATTCCCGCCGTCGTGAAAATCCTTCTGTCTGTCCATGAGGCTTTCTGGAAGCAGCAGGGCATCCGGTCCGGAAAGATCCTTGCCGACCCTGGAGTTCAGAAGACGATCGATCTTATGCGCATCCAGGGCGAAAATAGTCATTCCCGCCCCGTTCTCCCCGCCTGATTTGACCATGGCTGCATACTGGGGCACCAGCTCGGCCTGTGCAACCCCGTCGATCCGTCGAATGTCGT
>NZ_JBVPQK010000321.1:0-2987 GCF_058197115.1 Bifidobacterium sp. POST2/T3 (B1) | reverse complement strand
ATGGCATCCTTGCTCATGAGCATGCCGCCCAGCACGGCCATCTCCGCATCGTCGTCATGCGGGGGCACCCGGTCGAAAAGCATGTCGCGGCCGGTCTGGACATGATCGGTGGGACGCTGTTCGGGATGGGTGTAGTCGGTATAGTCGTCGGAAGCCATAGCCACGATTCTACGAAGAGGACCATCCTTGAAAGCCCTAAGAAACGGATTTCACCCAAGGCATTCACTAGGACGCGCCGACCGTACTGGACGGGGTACAAGGCTGCTCATGCATGTGTACAGAAAAATAAGTTATCCACATTCAAGGCGTGTCCTAGAGGACATGTGTGCAACTTATCCACCTCATGGGTATAACTCTGTGCAAAACTTGGGGACAGCCTGCCACATCATCAATCCGGCTTGCACTCAAGGCTGTTTGGTGATACGGCATCCACGACAGGGCGTCCACGGACTGGCTTTCCTGGATTGTGTCTTCAGTCCAGAGCATTAGCATGGCGTCCATGCGCAGCCACAGGAACATCTCCGAAACCAAGACCACATCAATCACGCCGGAAGAGCGGCGGACGACCTACCGGACCATTGCCGGACTGGCCATACCCACCTTCGGCCAGCTGATCGCATCACCGCTCTTCGTCATGATCGACACCGCCATCGTGGGCCACATCAGCGACTCGGCCCTGGCCGGGCTCTCCATCGGATCCACTGTGGTGCTGACCACTGTGGGTCTGTGCATCTTCCTGGCCTACGGGACCACCTCCCAGGTGGCCCGGCTCATGGGCGCAGGCTGCCGCAGGGAGGGCATGCAGGCCGGCGTGGACGGCATGTGGCTGGCCTTCGTCATCGGCGTGGTCGTCTGCGCCCTGCTCCTGGTTTTAAGTCGGCCCATCTGCAGCCTGATGGGAGCCCGTGGGCCGGTCCTGCAGGCGGCGCAGACCTACCTGAACGCCCTGGTCTTCGGCCTTCCGGCCATGCTCCTGGTCTACGCGGCCAACGGCATCTTCCGCGGACTTCAAAAGGTAAAGATCACCCTGGTGGCCGCCGTGTCGGGCGCCATCCTCAACACAGCCCTTGAGATTCTGCTGGTCTTCGGCCTGCACATGGACATTCTGGGCTCGGGCCTGGCCACACTGATCGCCGAGTGGGCCATGGGGCTCTTCCTGACCATTCCCGCCCTGGTATGGGCCCGCCGGGAAGGCGCCCAACTGCGGCCCCGGCTCTCAGGCATGGCGGCCAGCATGGGCGATGGCTTCCCACTCTTCCTGCGGACCCTGGCCCTGCGGGTCTGCCTCTTTATGACCGTGGTGGCTGCGGCCCACTTGGGCGAGCAGGTGCTGGCGGCCTATCAGGGGGTCAACTCGGCCTGGAATTTCGGACTGAACATGCTGGATGCCGTAGGCATCGCCGGTCAGTCACTGGTAGCCACCGAACTGGGCGCCGGACAGCGGTCACGGGCACGGGTCATGACCGACCTGTCAGCCAAGGCCGGCATGGCCATGGGAGTGCTGGTCGGGCTGGTCATGATCGCTTTGGGCCTCTTCGCTGCTCCGTTGTTCAGCCCAACGCCGGCCATCAGGTCTCTGATCACCGTGGGCATGATCGTCCAAGGGGTCTTCATGCCCGTCGCTGGATGGATGTGGGCCTTGGACGGAATTCTGATCGGAGCCGGGGATTATCGCTACCTGGCAGCCACCTGCTCCCTGACAGCCGTGATCTATGTAATCGGACTGCTGGGCATGACGGCTCTGGCCATAAACTGGACACCCACCTGGCGGATAGCCATGCTCTGGGCCGTTCTCAATGTCCTCTTCATCGGCGTCAGGGCCATCTGCAATGGCTTGAGAACGCGCACCGATGTCTGGATGGGGACGATCGACCAGACCAGCCAAGCGTGAAGAGCCATTCTCAACGACTCAGACAAGGAAATCCCAGACATAGAAAAAGCAGGATCCCGATAGCCAGACCATGAAATTGGCCACAGCGACGAGATCCTGCAAAACTGGTCAGCACAGGAAAACGACCATACAGACGGCAGCAGGTAGCTGCCTCAGATGGCGTCGACGCCGGTCTCCCCGGTACGGACCCTGACTACCGAGTCCAGGGTCTGCACCCAGACCTTGCCGTCGCCTACGGTGTTGGTGGCAGCAGCTTGGACGATAGCGTTGACCAGCTCGTCGACCCGGCGATCCTCGGTCAGCACCTCCAAGCGCACCTTGGGAACCAGATCCACCTTGACAGTGCTGCCCCGGTAGACCTCCTTATGGCCGCCCTGCCGGCCATAGCCCTGGGCTGACGAGACGGTCATGCCGTGCACGCCGACCTCGGTCAGGGCCTGTTTAATCTGATCCAGCCGTCCGGGCTGAACGATGGCGGTAATGAGTTTCATGCTGCCTTCCTCTCTGATCAGTTCAGAATGGATCCGAAGTCGTAGGCGCTCTCACCCTGATCGCTCTGATCGACGCCGATGACCTCCTGATCCTTGCTGACTCGCCAACCAATGGTCTTCTCCAGCACAAAGGCGATCACACCAGTGACTGCAGCTGCGTAGATGATCGCAATCAGCGCCACCAGGAACTGAACCAGCAGCTGCCGGAAATTGCCGCCGGCCAGGAAGCCCGTGCCGGTACCAAAGAAGCCTATCAGCAGCGTGCCCAATAAACCACCCACACCGTGGATGCCTACCACATCCAAGGAGTCGTCATAGGCGAAGCGGAACTTGAGCCCGCAAGCCAGGCAGCAGACGAAACCAGCCAAAAGGCCGATGACCATGGCCCAGAGCGGGGAAACCACGTCGGCCGCTGGCGTGATGGCCACCAGGCCGGCGACCATGCCGGATGCAGCACCCATGGCGGTGTAATGCCCGGTGCGGACCCGCTCAGTAAAGAGCCAGCCCAGGGTGGCGCCGCTGGCGGCGATGGTCGTGGAAACCCAGGCATATCCAGCCGTGCCGTTGGCGGCGAAGGCGGAACCGGCATTGAAACCGAACCAGCC
>NZ_JBVPQK010000320.1:0-2988 GCF_058197115.1 Bifidobacterium sp. POST2/T3 (B1) | reverse complement strand
GTCATAGAACCATCGTAACCTCGGCCGCACGCATTCGCTACCAAGGAGTCTCTGTGCTGTACTGGTTCTTCGTCAAATTGCTCGGTCCATTGGCGCGTACCTGGTTCAAACCGACCGTTGAAGGCACGGGGAACATTCCCAAGCAGGGGGCTGCCATCATCGCTTCCAATCATCTGGCCGTCATCGACGATGCCCTTCTACCCATCACCTGCCCGCGGATGATTCACTTCATGGGCAAGGCCGAGTACTTCAACGGCAAGGGAATAAAGGGCAAATTTAAGAAGTGGTGGTTCAGCTCGGTCGGAGTCTTCCCCGTCGATAGGTCGGGCGGCTCCAAGTCGCTGGGAGCCATGGAAACCGCACGTTCCATCCTAGAACACGGACATATCTTCGGCATCCATCCAGAAGGTACGCGAAGCCCTGACGGCAGGCTCTACCGTGGGCACACCGGGGCGGCGCGGCTTGCCTTCGAGACTGGAACGACAGTGGTGCCCACCGCTATCATCGGTACTCGACAGCTTCAGGAACCCGGCCATGTGCTTCCACACCGCGGCAAGACCAAGGTCATCTTCGGCAAGCCCATTACTGTGCCCTACGTGCCGGTCAACAGCCTCACCCACGAGGAGATCCGCAACCTGACCGACAGGATTATGCAGGAGATCGAGGAGATGAGCGGGCAGCGCTACGTGGATGTGTATGCTCAGGTCATCAAGGCGCATGAGAGCAAAGAAGAACTGGGCTGACGACGGACTGCAGGGAATAGCGTAGTCAGACCACAGTCAGAGTCACGACGGCTGGTGAGCCGTCATCATTGACCACCTTGACTCGGGTGCCGGGGTTGGGATCCTGAATTCGCACCGTATGGGTCAGGTTGCCCAGCGGTGCGGATATGTTGACTTTGAGTCCGTATCTCTGCAGGATCTGTGTGGCCTCGTCCTGGCTCTTGCCCTTCACGTCGGGCATGGTGATGGACTGCGGCCCCTTGGAGATCACTACATTGACCGCATCGCCCCAGTGAAGCTGTTCCTGGGCCTGGTGGGAGGCGGAAATCACCTGGTTGCGGGGTACCGTGTCTGACCAGTCCTCGCTGTAGTTGACCTTGAGCCGGAGGGCTTCCAGGGCCGCCTTGGCATCGTCCCTGGCCTTGCCGATGATGTCGGGCATGGCCACGGGCATCCGACCCTTGGACAGGACCAGGCTGACCTTGGTATCGTGCCGGGTCTTGGTCCCTGGGGCTGGCTCCACTGAAATCGCCGCTCCCTCCGGTATATCCATGGAGTACTGGTCCTTGGATGAGTCATGGACGATCTTGTCGAACCCAGCCGCCTTCAGGGCTTGGACGGGGTCCTTGCCGTTGGAGGTGTCTGGCATCAGGATGTCCTTGGGCACTGTAGCCTGGCGAACCCCTTTGGAGACGGTCAGGTTGAGGCTACCGCCACGTTTGCTGATATGGGCCCCGACCGCACCGGGATCCGCAGCCATGATGGCCCCTTTGGGCACTTGGTCGCTGAAGTCATAGTCGGTATAGACTTTAATGCCTGCGACCTTGAGCGTGCGGGTGTACTTGGCGTAGTCGGCGCCAATAACCTTGCACTCCTGATTCTCGGAGCAGGAGATATCATCCGGCTTGGGCAGTGCGTAATAACTGCCCGGACCAAGGTAATACCACCAGGCGCCTCCGCCGCCTCCGGCCAGGGCCAGTACCAGCAGAATCACCAGCACGATGATCAAGCCCCGATGCCGGTGCTTGGGCTTGGCTACTTCAGCGCCTTGCTGCATGGTCTGGACAGAAGCCGGGACAGCCGCCACATCGGCGGGGGAAGTCGTCGGGTCCTGAGGTTGTAGAACGGTTGTAGTTTCGGCCCGGGAGGGAGTGTCCACGTCGTTGAGCCGATAGCGTCTGGTCGCTGCGTCCGCATCGGTTTCGGGCGGGGCGGGCACAGCCAGGACCGTGTCTGAACCCTCCGGGTCGGTTGCTGCAGCAATGGTCTGTGTGGCTGCATCTTCAGCATCGTCACTGGGTGCCGTAGCTCTTTGAGTTGGCGATTCGGGTATCTCAGGGTCGTGTCCAGGGGTTCCGGCGATGGCGAGTTCGGGCTCTCCGCTTGCTGCGTCTGCTACGGCAGCTGTGGCTGTTGCAGGCAACATGTAGTCCATGGCTTGCCGGTCTAGTCCCCTGACCACCTTTCTCAGGCTTTCCAGGGCCTTGCCTGCGTTGTCTGGGCGATTTTCGGGGGAGCGGTCGGTCAGTCCGGAGACCAGGGCGGCTACGGATGGGTCGATTCCCGGGCAGACCCTGGCCAGGGAGGGGACATCCTCGTGGACGTGCTTGAAGACGATGGTTACCGGATTGTCACTGGCGAAGGGGACCGTGCCGGTCAACATCTCGTAGGCGATGATGCCCACGGCGTAGAGGTCGCTCTGGGGGGAGGCATCATTGTTCTCAATGGTTTCGGGGGCCAGGTAGGCGGCCGTGCCCATGAGCATGCCTGTCGAGGACAGAGTGGCTTGAGCGGCGGCGCGGGCCAGGCCGAAGTCGGTGATCTCCACATGGCCGCGGTCGTTGATGAGGATGTTTTCCGGCTTGATGTCGCGATGGATGACGCCGGCTCGGTGGGCGGAGGCCAGGCCGTCCAGGATTTCGCCCACGATGCGCAGGGTCTCCTTCAGGGGATAGACGCCCTGACGGGTCATGTCCCTCCGCAGGCTTATTCCGTGGACATACTCCATGACCAGGTAGTCCAGCCCCTGGTCGACGCCGGTATCGTAAACCTGAACAATGTGGGGGTTGGCGATGGCGGCCGCAGACCTGGCCTCCCGGCGGAAGCGCTCCTCGAACTGGGCCCTGTGCGGCCCCTGAGCCAGCATGGTGTGCATGATCTTGACCGCCACATGCCTGGACAGCCGCAGATCCAGAGCCTCGTAGACCGTGGCCATGCCACCTTGCGCAATCTCGCGCAGAATGCGGTAGCGCCCGTCTATGATCCG
>NZ_JBVPQK010000319.1:0-2991 GCF_058197115.1 Bifidobacterium sp. POST2/T3 (B1) | reverse complement strand
TCACCTACTTCAACCACACCCGCAACGGCGACATCATGAGCCGGATGACCTCGGACACCGATGCCATCCGCCACTTCATCTCCTGGGTCTCCTACAACATCCTGGAGGCTATCTGTCTCTTCGTTGGATCGCTGGCCGTCATGTTTACCATCGAATGGCGGCTGGCCCTGGCCTTGCTGGCCGTAACACCACTCCTTTTCTACTTCACCTGGCAGCTCTCCAAGCACGCCCACCCGCTCTTCTATGCCATCCGCAACTCGCTGGCATCCCTCAATTCCATGGTCGAGGAGAACATCGAAGGTAACCGGGTGGTTAAGGCCTTCGTTCGCGAGCCCTATGAGACCGAGAAGTTCGATCAGCACAACGATGACTACATGCAGCGCAACATGGACTCCGCCCGCAACAGCCGCACCTATATGCCCTGGCTGGACGGCTGCTCCTACATGCTCCAGCTGATCACCTTGATTCTGGGCGGCTGGCTGGTCATCCGCCAGCAGATGACCCTGGGCGCCCTGGTCTCCTTCAACAGTTTCCTGTGGATGATCGACGGCCCGGTGCGCCAGTCCGGCTGGCTGATCAACGATGTAGAGCGATTCAATGCCTCCTGCGTCAAGATCCGTCGGCTGCTGACGGCCGAGCCCAGGATTGTTGAACGCAAGAACGCCCAGGCCGGCGTGGTCCAGGCGGCCACGGTCCGTGCCAAGGTCAACGGCGAGCAGACAGGTGACCCGGTCAGGATCCGCGGAGATATCCGCTTCGACCACGTCAGTTTCGCCTTCCCTGACGATCCGGAGACCCCCATCCTCAAGGACATAGACTTCCATGTGGCGGCCGGCACCCGGCTGGGCATACTGGGGGAGACCGGCTCGGGCAAGTCCACCCTGGTCAGCCTGGTGGCCCGCTTCTACGACCCCACCGTGGGCCATGTGCTCATCGACGGGATCGACGCTAGGCAGTGGCCCCTGGACCTGCTGCGGCGGCAGGTCAACATTGTGGCACAGGACACCTTCCTCTTTTCGGATACCATCGGCGACAACATCGCCTTCGGAGCTCACCGCGACGATGAGCAGTACGTCAGGACCATGGCCTCCATGGCCGGCGCTGACTCCTTCATCAATCGAATGCCCGAGGGTTATGACACCGTGGTGGGCGAGCGTGGCGTGGGCTTGTCAGGCGGCCAGAAGCAACGACTCAGCTTGGCACGGGCCCTGGCGGACGACCCGGCCATCCTGATCATGGACGACACCACATCGGCCGTCGACATGGAAACCGAGGCCACCATCCAGCGACATCTGCAGGAGATGGAGGGCACCAGGACCATGGTTACCATCGCCCACAGGATTTCCTCCATCAAGGATTCCGACCTGATCCTGGTCCTGGACCACGGCAGGATCGTAGAACGCGGGTCCCATGAGGATTTGGTCCACGCCCACGGCCGCTACTACCGGATCTACCGCAAGCAGTTAGGGCTGCAATCCGGGCAGTCGGCGGGATTCTGATACATCTGCAGGCATGGCAAGGTGAGACGATGAAGCAGCAAGAGCAACGTTCGGCGGGCACCGCGCGCAGGAACACCTTCCGCGAGGACGAGGACCTGGAGGAGCAGATTGACTTTGGGGACATCAAGCGTATAGGTGCCTATTTGAAGCCCTACCTACGCCAGGGGGTGATCATCCTGGCGGCGGTCCTGTCCATGAGCGTCATCGCCGTGGCCATTCCCTACATGACCAAGACCATGATCGACACGGTCATCCCCTCCAAGGATCCGGTCCGGCTCTTCGCCCTGGGTGCAGTCTTCCTGCTTGCCATCGTGGTCTACGAGCTCCTCCTGCGCTACCGGACCGTGGCCATCACCCAAGTAGGGCAGCTCATGCTCAAGGACATGCGCCGGGACCTGTTCACCCACATCCAGACCCTGCCCTTCTCCTACTTCGACTCCCGGCCCCACGGCAAGATTCTGATCCGGGTGGTCAACTACGTCAACACCCTCTCGGATACCCTGAGCTCGGGTCTGATCAACGTGATCGCGGACATCTTCACCTTCCTGCTGACCCTGGTGGTCATGTTCGTCATCGACTGGAAGCTGACCCTCTGGTCCCTGGTTCTTATGCCCCTGCTGGTGCTCTATGTATTGGTCCTCCAGCGCTTCCAGCGACGGGCCTATCAGCGCCTGTCCAACAAACAGAGCAATCTGAACGCCTACGTCCATGAGTCCATCGCGGGGGTCAAGACCACGCAGACCTTCGTCAGGGAGCGCGAGCAGTTTCGCACTTTCCAGGAGCAGCAGGGTCAAGTTCGCAGCGCCTGGATGCGGGCCGTGCACATCCAGTACCTGATGTGGCCAGGAGTGCAGAACATCTCCACCATCACCATCGCACTGATCTACTATCTGGGGATCACCGGCCTGGGCGGCGTGCAGGTGACCACGGGCATGCTGATCGCCTTCGTCGGCTATGCCAACAACTTCTGGAACCCCATCATCAATATCGGCAATTTCTACAACCAGCTGATCACCTGCTCGGCCTACCTGGAGCGCATCTTCGAGACCCTGGATGTCCACCCTGAGATCGAGGACCGCCCGGGGGCCATAGAGTTGCCTCCGGTCAAGGGCAGGGTGGACTTCAACGACGTGGTATTCAAGTACGAGCCCGGAGGCCGCAACATTCTCAACCTGGTGGACTTCCATGTGCCGGCAGGCAGCACGGTCGCCCTAGTCGGGCCCACGGGTGCCGGCAAGACCACCATCGTCAATCTTCTCTCGCGCTTCTACGACGTGACCGAGGGGAGCGTCTGCGTGGACGGGCATGACGTGCGCGACGTGACCCTGGCCTCCCTGCGTCGGCAGATGGGGGTCATGCTTCAGGACACCTTCATCTTCACCGGCAACGTGCGCGAGAACATCCGCTACGGCCGTCTGGATGCCACTGACCAGCAGATCGAGGAGGCCGCCAAGGCCGTCCATGCCCATGAGTTCATCATGGAGCTGCCCGA
>NZ_JBVPQK010000318.1:0-2991 GCF_058197115.1 Bifidobacterium sp. POST2/T3 (B1) | reverse complement strand
TCACCTACTTCAACCACACCCGCAACGGCGACATCATGAGCCGGATGACCTCGGACACCGATGCCATCCGCCACTTCGTCTCCTGGGTCTCCTACAACATCCTGGAGGCTGTCTGCCTCTTCGTTGGATCGTTGGCCGTCATGTTCACCATCG
Organism: Bifidobacterium sp. POST2/T3 (B1); assembly: GCF_058197115.1. Lineage (NCBI taxonomy): Bacteria > Bacillati > Actinomycetota > Actinomycetes > Bifidobacteriales > Bifidobacteriaceae > Bifidobacterium > Bifidobacterium sp. POST2/T3 (B1). Next base: position 2,838 of record NZ_JBVPQK010000318.1, on the reverse strand, counting down.
AATGGCGGCTGGCCCTGGCCCTGCTGGCCGTAACGCCATTCCTCTTCTACTTCACCTGGCAGCTCTCCAAGCATGCCCACCCGCTCTTCTACGCCATCCGCAACTCGCTGGCATCCCTCAACTCCATGGTCGAGGAGAACATCGAGGGCAACCGGGTGGTCAAGGCCTTCGTCCGCGAGCCCTATGAGACCGAGAAGTTCGATCGTCACAACGATGACTACATGGAACGCAACATGGACTCCGCCCGCAACAGCCGCACCTATATGCCTTGGCTGGACGGCTGCTCCTACATGCTCCAGCTGATCACTTTGATTCTGGGCGGTTGGCTGGTCATCCGCCAGCAGATGACCCTGGGCGCCCTGGTCTCCTTCAACAGTTTCCTGTGGATGATCGACGGCCCGGTGCGCCAGTCCGGCTGGCTGATCAACGATGTGGAGCGATTCAACGCCTCCTGCGTCAAGATCCGTCGGCTGTTGACGGCCGAGCCCAGGATCGTCGAGCGCAAGAACGCCCAGGCTGGCGTGGTCCAGGCGGCTACGGTCCGTGCCAAGGTCAACGGCGAGCAGACCGAGGACCCGGTCAGAATCCGTGGGGACATCCGCTTCGACCACGTCAGTTTCGCCTTCCCTGACGATCCGGAGACCCCCATTCTCAAGGACATCGACTTCCACGTGGCGGCCGGCACCCGGCTGGGCATATTGGGGGAGACAGGATCGGGCAAGTCCACCCTGGTCAGCCTGGTGGCCCGCTTCTACGACCCCACCGTGGGCCATGTGCTCATCGACGGGATTGACGCCAGGCAGTGGCCTCTGGACCTGCTGCGGCGGCAGGTCAACATCGTGGCACAGGACACCTTCCTCTTCTCGGACACCATCGGCGACAACATCGCCTTCGGAGCCCACCGCGACGACGAGCAGTACGTCAGGACCATGGCCTCCATGGCTGGCGCTGACTCCTTCATCAACCGGATGCCTGAGGGCTATGACACCGTGGTGGGCGAGCGCGGCGTGGGCCTGTCAGGCGGCCAGAAGCAACGGCTCAGCCTGGCGCGGGCCCTGGCCGACGACCCGGCCATCCTGATCATGGACGACACCACATCGGCTGTCGACATGGAGACCGAGGCCACTATCCAGCGGCATCTGCAGGAGATGGAGGGCACCAGGACCATGGTGACCATCGCCCACAGGATCTCCTCCATCAAGGATTCCGACCTGATCCTGGTCCTGGACCACGGCAGGATCGTAGAACGCGGGACCCATGAGGATCTGGTCCACGCCCACGGCCGCTACTACCGGATCTACCGCAAGCAGCTGGGGCTGCAATCCGGGCAGTCGGCAGGGTTCTGACACATCAGCATGCATGGCAAGGTGAGACGATGAAGCAGCAAAAGCAACGTTCGGCGGGCACCGCGCGCAGGAACACCTTCCGGGAGGACGAGGACCTGGAGGAGCAGATCGACTTCGGTGACATCAAGCGCATAGGGGCCTATCTGAAGCCCTACCTGCGCCAGGGGGCGATCATCCTTGCGGCGGTCCTATCCATGAGCGCCATCGCCGTGGCCATTCCCTACATGACCAAGACCATGATCGACACGGTCATCCCCTCCAAGGATCCGGTCCGGCTCTTCGCCCTGGGTGCGGTCTTTCTGCTGGCCATCGTGGTCTACGAGCTCCTTCTGCGGTACCGGACCGTGGCCATCACCCAGGTGGGCCAGCTCATGCTCAAGGATATGCGTCGGGACCTCTTCACCCATATACAGACCCTGCCCTTCTCCTACTTCGATTCCAGGCCCCACGGCAAGATCCTGATCAGGGTGGTCAACTACGTCAACACCCTCTCGGACACCCTGAGCTCGGGTCTGATCAATGTGATCGCGGACATCTTCACCTTCCTGCTGACCTTGGTGGTCATGTTCGTCATCGACTGGAGGCTGACCCTCTGGTCCCTGGTTCTCATGCCCCTGCTGGTGCTCTATGTGTTGGTCCTCCAGCGCTTCCAGCGGCGGGCCTACCAACGTCTGTCCAACAAGCAGAGCAATCTGAACGCCTACATCCATGAGTCCATCGCAGGGGTCAAGACCACGCAGACCTTCGTCAGGGAGCGCGAGCAGTTCCGTACTTTCCAGGAGCAGCAGGGCCAGGTTCGCAGCTCCTGGATGCGGGCCGTGCACATCCAGTACCTTATGTGGCCAGGAGTGCAGAACATCTCCACCATCACCATCGCACTGATCTATTATCTGGGGATCACCGGCCTGGGCGGCGTGCAGGTGACCACGGGTATGCTGATCGCCTTCGTTGGCTATGCCAACAACTTCTGGAACCCCATCATCAACATCGGCAACTTCTACAACCAGCTGATCACCTGCTCGGCCTACCTGGAACGCATCTTCGAGACCCTGGATGTCCACCCGGAGATCGAGGACCGCCCGGGGGCCATAGAGCTGCCTCCGGTCAAGGGCAGGGTGGACTTCAACGACGTGGTATTCAAGTACGAGCCCGGAGGCCGCAACATCCTCAACCTGGTGGACTTCCATGTGCCGGCAGGCAGCACGGTCGCCCTGGTGGGGCCCACGGGCGCCGGCAAGACCACCATCGTCAACCTTCTTTCGCGTTTCTACGACGTGACCGAGGGCAGCGTTTGCGTGGACGGGCATGACGTGCGCGACGTGACCCTGGCCTCCCTGCGCCGGCAGATGGGGGTCATGCTTCAGGACACCTTCATCTTCACCGGCAACGTGCGCGAGAACATCCGTTACGGCCGCCTGGATGCCACTGACCAGCAGATCGAGGAGGCCGCCAAGGCCGTCCATGCCCATGAGTTCATCATGGAGCTGCCCGA
>NZ_JBVPQK010000317.1:0-2995 GCF_058197115.1 Bifidobacterium sp. POST2/T3 (B1) | reverse complement strand
AATTTATGGAAGACTTTTAACCGTCACGCAAGCAATACTTGTATTGCGTCTCAGTGTAAAGTTCGCTGTAGCTTTTCGCGTTGTGGATTCGTATGGTGCTCGGGGTTTCGTCGGGCTGTGGATTGGGGTTGGGTATGGCTGGTGAGTTTCTGTCCCTTGAGGGTGTCTCCTATCATTACGGTTCGGGCGGGGCCGGCATCACCGACGTGTCCCTGCAATGCCCGCCTGGGTCGTGGACGGCGATCATGGGGCCCTCGGGCGCGGGCAAGTCGACCCTGCTGAATTGCGCCTCGGGCCTGCTGCCGGTCGACCAGGGCTTGGTGCACATCGGGCAGCATGACCTGGCCCGGATGGGAGAGGCCGACCTGACACGTGTCAGGCGTGACCTGATCGGGTTCGTGTTTCAGGACTACAACCTCGTCGAAGCGTTCACATGCCTGCAGAACGTGATGCTGTCCTTCCTCTTCGGCGGGCCGCGCATCGAGGTCGACGACGCCGTGCGGGCCCTGCAGGCGGTGGGTCTGGATGGTTTCGCCGACGTCTATCCCTCGGACATGTCGGGCGGGCAGCGGCAGCGTGTGGCGGTGGCCAGGGCTTTGGCCTCGAGGCCCTCGGTCGTCTTTGCCGACGAGCCGACGGGCGCCCTGGACACCGCCGGCTCCCAGCTGGTGCTGGACGCCTTCGGCCAGGTGGCGGCGCGGGGGTCCACGGTGCTGATGGTGACCCACGACCCGGATGTGGCGGCCCGTGCTGGCAGCACCGTGTTCCTGGTCGACGGCCGCATCCACTCGGTGTGGTCGGGCTGCACGGCCGAGCAGCTGGCCATGCACCTGGCCGAGACCACGTTGAGCGGGGCCGACCGGTGAGCGCGGGCATGGCCTCCCCGGCCCAGCAGGCGAGCCGACCCTGGCGCAAGCGGCCAACAAGGGCCAGCCTGTCCTTCTCCCTGGTCAGGGCCCACCGCTCCTCCTACTGGATCATGTGCCTGGCCGTGTTCGCCGCCACGACCCTGTCCTGCGCGACCCTGCAGGCACGTCAGGCGGGCCTGGCCTACGACGGCCTGCACGGCCTGGAGGGCCTGAACGCCTACCACCGCATTCTGACCAAGGCCTACTACGACCTGGCATTGAACACTGTGTCGCTGATCGCGCTGGTGTTCTGCCTGCTGGTGACGGTGTTCCTGGTCCTGTCATCGGTGTCCTTCCTGGTCCAGGAAAGGCGCCGGGAATACGGCCTGATGCGGCTCAACGGCGCCTCGGGCAAACAGGTCGTGGCCATGGCCCTGCGAGAGTTCTCCCTGCCCCTGGCCCTGGCCGACGCCGCGGGATGCCTGGCCGGATCCCTGCTGACCGTTCCTGTGGGCATGGCCTTCATAAGGGCCATGGGCACCACGGACATCGACCTGCTCTTCCACCCCAGGGCCCGCCTGTGGGTGGCGGCCGTGGCCTTCGCCCTGATGATGGCGGTCTGCCTGCTGGGCGTGTGGCTGGCCACGCGCAGGTTCGGGGCCGAGACCCCCCTGAAGCTGATGACACAACCGGCCGTCAAGGACAAAAAGGCCAGCCGGTTGCGGATCGTATGCTCCCTGGCCCTGTTCCTAGCCTCTATCACGGTCGCCTTCATGCCGGTCGACCGCTCGGAGTTCTACGACCGGCTGCTGGGCTTGATCGTCCTACTGATAATCACCGTGTACGTGGCCGCCCCCCTGCTGGTCCCCCCGGTAGCATCCCTGCTGGGCCTGCTGGCCGAAAAAACCGCGGCCGGACCGGGCCTGCTGGCCCGGCAACGGGTCCGCAGGGGCAGGGCAGGCGCCACGGCCATAGCGTTGCCGGCCATGATGGCGCTGACCATTCTGGTCTCCTTCATCCTCATCATGCAGGCGGGCCGCATGAGCTCGGTGGTGCTCAGCATCGAGCCCATGAAGGCCGACGTGGTGGCCTCCTCGGACGACCTGTCCCAGGCCGGCAGGATCTCGCGCACGCTGCAGGGGCTCGGACGGGAGGTCGGCACAGCCGACATCTACCAGACCCAGCAATGGGTCCTGACCGACAAGCACGGAAACATCCAGATGGACACCTTCCCCCAGGTCACCTGGGCCCAGGCCCGTGACCTGGCCGACCCCAGCCACAAGGACACCGCCCCCAAGGTGCTCCAGGGCAGCCTGGCCGACCTGGGCGCCGGCAAGGTGGCCATAAGCAGAGCATACGACAACCAGCGCAAGCCGGGCGACACGATCACCCTCATCGACCGCCACGACAAAAGACACCAGGTCCAGGTCGTGGCCGTCATCGAGCCGCCCAAGACCACCCCCCACGTGAACATGGACATGCTCACGACCGAGGATGGCCTGCCCAGGGAGGGCGAGAACGGCCGACTGTACGCCTTCATCACCGCCCGCGACCACACCCAGGCCGACGACATAGCCCAACAGATAAGGGACACCACCCACAAGATCACCGCCTTGAACAGGCAGGACTTCATCGACGACTACATCAAGACCAGCATCAAGGAGCAGCAGGGAACACCGCTCATGATAGCCGGCGGCACCATCCTGGCCCTGATATTCCTCGTCCAATCTATAGCCATAGGAATCAGCGAACGACGCATGCAGAACCGGCGCCTCAACCAGATGGGCGTCACCCGCGGCGCCCTCGCCTGGTCAGCGGCCATCGAGACCACACTCGACGTCACCGCCGGCATCATCCTCTCCCTCGTCGCCGTGGCCATCACCGAGGCATCCGTGGCGATAAGCTTCGTCCGGGACGGGGTCGGCATACAACACACACCCATCATCGCAGACATCTTCCTACCCATGTCCCTCCTGCTCCTGGCCGTCGCCATAGCCACCACCATCCTCTGCACACGCCTCACCCACAAGAACCAACCCACAAAACACTAGAGGCCAGGCCAACCATGAACTTTATCCACGTCGTCAGGAAATACATGCCGGGGCACATTCTTGCATACACGGCAAGCCTTCTGCTGGGAATCCTCG
>NZ_JBVPQK010000316.1:0-3020 GCF_058197115.1 Bifidobacterium sp. POST2/T3 (B1) | reverse complement strand
CTGACTCTATCATCGCGCTCAATCGGCGCTATCCCTTGGTGGTTTTCGACGGCCCGCGGCTGGACCGGTCCGTAGACACCGTGCGCAGTCCTAACCGCCAGGGTGCCCAGGCGGCAGTGGAGCATCTGATAGATCAAGGTTGCCGGCGGATTCTGGTTCTTGGTGCCGCCTACAAAACCCCGGACCAACTGGCTCGGTCCATCCGAGGGCGGGAACAGCGACTCTTGGGTGCCATGCAGGCAGCACAAGGTCATGGAATCAGCCTAGGGCCTGAAGATATTGTCGACTGCGACTGGGATCAGGGCAGCGCCGACCAGGCCATGGTCGCTCTGCTGGCTCGCCGCAGGGATTTTGACGGGGTCTTTGCCCTGACGGATGTGGTGGCCATCGGGGCCCTGCACGCGCTGGGTGCACATGGGGTGCGAGTGCCCGAGCAGGTTGCTCTGATCGGTTTCGACGGGCTGAAAGTGTCCCGTTTTCTCACACCTGCCCTTTCGACCATTTGCGTAGACACTGACCGGGTGGCGGCCGAATGCCTGCGACTGCTCATGGATCGGATGAAGGATCCACCCGGCAGACATCAGCCTGAGCAGGTGGACCTGCCCTTTACACTGATGGAGGCTGGCAGCACAGCCCGGTCCTGAGCGCTTCAATCGCGAATCAGTGCCAGAGTCAGCAGGTCAGGGGTGGGACCTTCGTCTCCGGCTTGGACCTGTACCCTGACAGCCCGGTCGGGCAGAGCGTCCAATCCACGACCGGTCAGGGGGTAGCGGTCCAGTATTCTGCCGTTTTCGCGGCTTCTTACGGGCTGGCCCAATTCCAGGCCCTCCGTCCGCAGGGAGTAGAGTGCGGCGCTGTGCTGGTCCCGCATGGCAACCTCCAGCATTTTCGCGCCGCCGGTGGCATCCCGCAGCCGGTATGAGAAGCAGCCCCCAGCCAGGGCGTGACGGGTGTTGATTCCCTCAATCAGCTCCTGCCGGTCATCCCTGCCCTGATACTCGTGGTCGATTTCGGACTGCTGGGACCCGCAGTCCACCCGGTCGCAGACCTGCAGCTCATTGGCCTGTTCCTGTGCATCGATCTCTTCCAGGGCTCGGCGAACACGGTCCTTATCGCCATCCTTCGCCCAGGGCAGGTAGACCGAATATCGGGAGGCCTCGATGGAAGTGAAGGGGACCAGTAGCAGGCGTGAATCAGTCCACCTTTGTTTTCCGGTCATGGGTCTGGAGACGGCCACTTCTATGGCGCCGTCGTCCTGGGGGTGGGGCAGCAGGAAGTCCTGGGGCGCTCCCTGGAGCACGGGCAGGTCGCCCAGCGGACGCAGGGGGCCGGAGGCGATGTGCCCGGCACGGGAGTCGTCAGCCTTCAGGCCTATCAGGTCGGCATCGTCGCTGCGGGCGGCCATGACCTTGACCCCGCGCAGCAGGCTGACCCAGTCCGAACCGTCGGGCAGCGGCTCGGCAGTCACCCGGACCTGGTGGCACAGCTCCAGGCTCACTCGGCCGGTCCAAGTCAGATGAAGGTGGTCGAAGCGGGGGCTGCCATCCGAATCGGACTTCACTGGCTCGACGGTCATATTTGCCTGGCCTTGCTTGATCCGATAGCTGGCATCCTCCAGCCACCAGGGATGGCGCAGGTAGAGGTCCAGGGTCTGCTGGCTTTGGTCGTCGGCTTCTAGATCCAGGCATCCAATATTGGTGGTCCCGGGGCCGGGAGCGTAGGCCAGGCTGATCCGCAGCCCGCGCTGGGACCAGTCCAGGCTGGCAGGGATGAAGAGGTTGACCGCCAGAGACGCGGATTCCTGGTCAGGATTCTTTCCGGGTCGGCGCTCGAAGATCATGGCACCGTAGCGGGCGTGGTTTTCCAGGCCGGTGCCCACACAGCACCAGAAGGAACGCTGTGCGCTGGAATAGACCCTATAGTGCCGGGGTCGCATGGGGGTGAAGTAGACGAAGCCATGCTCGCGGATGCCCACCGTGGAGACCAGGTGGTTGACCAGGACCCGCTCATAGAAATCCAGGTAGCGGGCCTGTCCGGTGCGGTCGTAAAGGCGCAGTGCCAGCTTGGCCATGTTGTAGCTGTTGCAGGTCTCCAGGCCCTCGCGGGAGGTGACCATGGCCGAGAAATCATCGGGTGGATTGAAATGCTCGGAGACGGAATGGGCCCCGATGGAGACCGTGCGCTTGTCCACCACCCCATGCCAGAAGGTGTCCACGGCTTTTCGGAAGGCCTCGTCTCCGGTGATTTCGGCCAGACGCTCGTAGCCCAGGACCTTGGGTATCTGTGTATTGGCGTGCAGGCCGGTCAGCTGGTCCTTGCCGGCGGCCAGCGGCTCGAAGAAGGGACGGTCGGTCAAGCGACGGGCCTGGCGGAGATAGCGGTCATTTCCGGTCAGCTGATAGAGGCGGGCGAAGGCCTCGTTCAGGCCCCCGTACTCGCAGGTCAGCATGGTCTGAAAATTCTGTTCGTCGATATTGTCTACCAGGTCGCACCACCAGTCAGCCAGGCGCAGGACCATGACGCGGGCCATGTCGGAGGCGCTCTTGGTTTGGAAGGACTGCCAGCAGTCCAGCAGGCCGGCAAAGAGCTTGTGCAAATTGTAGAGGGGCACCCAGGAGCCCAGCAGATCGAAGGACTGGGCCTGCACGTGACCCTGCCGCAGGTTCCGGAAGAGCTCGGCGCTGTGAGGCATGCCGCCCAGAAAGCCGTCGCCCGAGGCATCCTGGCACTCGAGCAGGCCGGTCAGCATGCGGGTGGCGCGCTCCAGGAAGGGCCAGGTTTGCAGACTCTGCCAATAGGCCGCCAGTCCGGACAGGTAGTGGCCGCCGATGTGGCCGTCCAGACCCATGGACTCCCAGTTGGGGTATGGATCAGCCTTGGCGGGCAGACCTGCCTCGCGCCGGTAGGGGGCCAGGAGGCGATCGGGATCCAGACTCAGCAGGTAGTCTGAGCCGGCCTGCTGTGCATCGGCATAGATGCTGCCGGGGGTCAGTCGGACCTGGGATGGTGCGAAGCGGACA
>NZ_JBVPQK010000315.1:0-3046 GCF_058197115.1 Bifidobacterium sp. POST2/T3 (B1) | reverse complement strand
CGGATATGGCTGGGCGGCACCGACATCACGGATCCCAGGATCAACCAGGATGCCTGTCGGGCCAGAATCGGCGTGGTTTTCCAGCAGTTCAATCTCTTTCCCCACATGAACGTACTGAAAAACGTGACCTTGGGGGCCATCAAGGTTCATGGCATGCCCAAGGACCAGGCCAGGGAGCGGGCCCTGGATCTGCTGGATCGAATCGGCATGAAGAAGAAAGCAGGAGCCTACCCCGACCAGCTCTCCGGCGGCCAGCAGCAGCGGGTGGCCATCGTCCGAGCCCTGATGACCGACCCGGAACTGCTCCTACTGGATGAGATCACCTCAGCTCTGGACCCCATGTTGGTAGGCGAGGTCCTGGCCATGGTCTCGGAGCTGACCGCCGGAGGCACCACTATTCTCATGGCCACCCACGAGATGAGCTTCGCCCATCATGCGGCCAACCGGGTTGTCCTGCTGCTGGACGGCGTCATCGCCGAGAATGGAACACCGCAAGAGGTCATGGACGAGTCTGAGAATCCGCGAACCAGGGAGTTTTTCAGCCACTTCCGAGGACTGTGAGTTCCAAGGTTTCTGCAGTCTTCAGTTGACGGAAAACACTCTTCCTGCAGCCTTGGTCAGCTCCAGGGTGCGATCGGCATCCAGGGCCAACTGTCGTTTGAGGGGCTCTTCGCCCGCATACCGTTTCTGACCGCGCAGACGGCTGAGGAATTCCACCCTGACCCGGTGACCGTACAGGTCCACCCAATCCGGCCGGACGGCATTGGCCTCCAGGATTCTTGGCATCTGCTGGCCAGGAGCCAGGAAGGTCTCCTTGGTGCCGATGGAGATGGCGGCAGGCATCCGCCAGGGCGAACCCTGAGCCAGCCGTCCCTCCCGTCCCTCCGGCGTCGCCATAGGATCCGTAGGCAGACCAAGGTCAACCAGCCAGCCTGCATAGACTCCATCTGCGGGCATCATCCCCTGGCTGTCGGGAGCAAGATTGGCAGTCGGAAATCCCAAGCAACGGCCCCGTTGCTCCCCATGGACCACCGTTCCTTGAACCATGTGCGGTCGGCCCAGAATATCCAGTGCCGCATCCACATCGCCATCCAGGATCAACTGCCGAAGGTGAGAACTGCTCCAGGCTCTTACCTGATGTCGCTCCAGGCCGTCAGAGCCAGGTAGGATGCAGACTCCAGGGCCCTGGTCGTCCACTACTTCCAAGTCGAACAATCCAGTGTCCGCCAAGTCGCCAATCGCCTTGATATCGCCTACCCGCCCTGCGCCCATATGCGCATCGCGGCCCAAGACCAGAGCTCGCATGGTCAGCTGTTCGGTAAGCTGCTTGAGGAAGAACCGATAAGACTTGGCTGCAAAGGCCAGGGTGTATCGCACCACCACAACCTGATCCAGGCCCAGCTGAGCCATCAGCCGCATGCGCTCCTCCAGAGGCATGATCTGATCAGGGTCATGGCGAATCAGGTCCGGGGACGGTTCAGTCATGTCATGACTGTCAGCAAAGCTATGGACCAGTTTGGGACTGGGGTCGAAGACCAGGGCCATGGGCCGATCCCGATTCTTGGCTGCGAGCTCGACCACTCGGCGCAGGATGGCCTGATGGCCCCGGTGCATGCCATCGAAGACACCGATGGTGACCACGCTCGACCGGGCCCCCAAGGTTCCCGGCCACTTGACAATGCCCGACTCGTCCGGGCTGACATGGCTGACCTTCATCCGCTTCCCATCACTTAATTATGGCGGCCCCGAACCCGGGCACCGAAAATTCCTCAAGCACTGTATTCCCACCATCGCACCCTGGCAAGACCCTCGTGCTAAACACGAACCTGCGCACTCAAGCCTCAGGGCGGAAGACCACATCCGGCTTGGCCCCGCCTCGTGGACTGGGCACCAGGATAGCAGCTAGCCGCTGCCTGCCCTCAGGTCCGGCCAGAGCAGCCGTGGGCCCGGTGACAGACAGATCCAAGAATCCGCCGTTGGCCACTCTGGCGGCCTGCTCGACATCCAGATTCAGGACGGGCATTGTCATGCGTGCCGCCTGCACAAGACTCAGAGAGCCATCCAACATCGCCTGCCGGTCGCGGTCCAGGACCATGCGACTGCGAACGACCGTCTGACCCTGGCGATTCAGGTAGGTGTGAGGGACCACATGACCGCCCAGAACCCTGGATGCCAGGTCGGAATTCTCCAGGTCGAATGAACCCACTCGAATCCTTCTTAGGGCCGTCAAGTGGCCGCCCAGATCCAGGTGTTCGCCTAGATCACGAGCCAGGGCGCGGATGTAGGTGCCGCTGGAGCAAGTCACCTCCACGTCCGCATCGACCACCTTGACTCCCAGATCAGGCAAATCCACGCGACGAAAGTCAAGCAGACGGAAGGATGCAATCCGAATGCGTCGAGGCTCCAGCTTGACCTTCTGGCCCGCGCGAGCCAGGTCATAGGCCCGTCTGCCGTTGACCTTGATGGCGGAGAAGGCATCGGGCACCTGCTCGATCCAGCCGGTGAAACAGCCATCAATCAGATCCTGCAGACCCTGGGCTGTAAGCTCGTCCACCCTCTGCGCAGCTCCAGGACGCACCGGTAGCAAATCCCCATCCGCATCGTCCGTGGTAGTGTCCAGTCCCAGACGAATAGTGGCTTTATAGGTTTTGTCGTGGCCGACGATAACCGTCAGCAAGCGCGTGGCCTGGCCGAACCCTACGACCAGCAGGCCAGTGGCCATGGGATCCAGGGTCCCGGCATGGCCTACGCGACGCATGCTGAGGCCAGAACGAACGGCAGCCACCACGTCATGGCTGGTCACACCGCTCGGCTTGTCAACAAGGATGATGCCCGAGGTCGGTTCACCAGTGCCTGACTCCATACCATCCGACGACTCGGAAGCCTTTGCTCCATCGTTGCCTTCACTGGTCGGTTTCATCCGCATCCTCTGCCGCAGGTTCATCCGGGACGGAGTCCGACCCATCGGTCTCTTCCTCGTCGTCATGCCTGTATGGATCGGGGTCGCCGGCATAGCTGGCATTGACCCGGGCTTTGGCCATGGCCT
>NZ_JBVPQK010000314.1:0-3046 GCF_058197115.1 Bifidobacterium sp. POST2/T3 (B1) | reverse complement strand
AGGCCATGGCCAAAGCCCGGGTCAATGCCAGCTATGCCGGCGACCCCGATCCATACAGGCATGACGACGAGGAAGAGGCCGATGGGTCGGACTCCGTCACTGATGAACCTGCGGCAGAGGGTGCGGATGAAACCGACCGCTGAAGGCATCGGTGGGGCAGAGGCTTCCAAGTCGTCGGATGGTATGGAGTCCGGCACCGGTGAACCGACTTCGGGCATCATCCTTGTTGACAAGCCGAGCGGTGTGACCAGCCATGACGTGGTGGCTGCAGTTCGTTCTGGCCTTGGCATGCGTCGCGTAGGCCATGCCGGAACCCTGGATCCCATGGCCACTGGTCTGCTGGTCATAGGGTTCGGCCAGGCCACGCGCCTGCTGACGGTCATCGTCGGCCATGATAAAACCTATAGAGCCACTGTTCGCCTGGGACTGGGCACCACCACGGACGACGCGGATGGGGATTTGCTGCCGGTGCGTCCTGGAGCCGCGCAGAGGGTGGATGATCTGACAGCCCAGGGTCTGCAGGATCTGATTGATCGCTGCTTCACCGGCTGGATCGACCAGGTGCCTGATGCATTCTCTGCCATCAAGGTCAAGGGCAAGCGAGCTTATGATCTGGCTCGCGCAGGCCAGGAGGTCAAGCTGGAGCCCCGACGCATTCGGATTGCATCCTTCAATCTGCTTGACTTTCGCCGTGTGGATTTAACCGATCAGGGAGCCAAGGTGGTCGATGCGGATGTGGTGGTGTCCTGCTCCAGCGGCACCTACATCCGCGCCCTGGCTCGCGATCTGGGCGAACGCCTGGATCTGGGCGGTCACTTGACGGCCCTAAGAAGGATTCGAGTGGGTCCATTCGACCTGGAGGATTCCGACCTGGCATCCAGGGTTCTGGGCGGTCATGTGGTCCCTCACACCTACCGGAACCGCCAAGGTCAGACGGTTGTTCGCAGTCGCATGGTCCTGGACCGCAACCGGCAGGCGATGTTGGATGGCTCGCTTGACCTGGTGCAGGCGGCACGCATGAGCATGCCCGTTCTGAACCTGGATGCCGACCAGGCCGTCAGAGTCTCCAACGGCGGATTCTTGGATCTGCCTGTCACTGGGCCCACAGCTGCCCTGGCAGGGCCTCAGGGCAAGCAGCGGCTGGCTGCTATCCTAGTGCCCGGTTCACGAGGCGGGGCCAAGCCGGATGTGGTCTTCCACCCCGAGGCCTGAGTGCGCAGGTCGTGTTTAGCTCCAGGGTCTTGCCAGGGTGCGACGGTGGGAATACAGTGCTTAAGGAATTTTCGGTGCCCGGGTTCGGGGGCCGCCATGACTAAGTGATGGGAAGCGGATGAAGGTCAGCCAGGTCAGCCCGGACGAGTCGGGCATTGTCAGGTGGCCGGGAACCTTGGGGGCCCGGTCCAGCGTAGTCACCATCGGTGTCTTCGATGGTATGCACCGGGGTCATCAGGCCCTACTGCGCCGGGTGGTCGAGCTCGCTGCCAAGAATCAGGATCGGCCCATGGCCCTGCTCTTCGACCCAAGTCCCAAACTGGTTCATAGCTACGCTGACAGCCATGACATGACTGAACCGCCCCTGGACCTGATTCGCCATGACCCTGATCAGATCATGCCTCTGGAGGAGCGCCTGAGGCTGATGGCTCAGCTGGGGCTGGAGCAGGTTGTGGTGGTGCGATACACGTTGGCTTTTGCAGCCAAGTCCTATCGATTCTTCCTCAAGCAGCTTACCGAACAGCTAGCCATGCGGACGCTGGTCCTGGGCCGCGATGCGCAGATGGGCGCAGGGCGGATCGGAGATATCAAGGCGATTGGCGATCTGGCGGACACAGGACTGTTCAACCTGGAGGTAGTGGACGACCAGGGACCTGGCGACTGCACTCTGCCTGACGCTGACGGCCTGGAGCGACGTCGTGTACGAGCCTGGAGCAGTTCCCACCTTCGGCAGTTGATCCTGGACGGCGATGTGGATGCGGCCCTGGATATTCTGGGCCGGCCGCACATGGTTCAAGGCACAGTGGTCCATGGGGAGCAGCGGGGTCGCCGCTTGGGATTTCCAACTGCCAATCTTGCTCCCGACAGCCAGGGGATGATGCCCGCAGATGGAGTCTATGCAGGCTGGCTGGTTGACCTGGGTCTGCCTACGGATCCTATGGCGACGCCGGAGGGACGGGAGGGGCGGCTGGCTCAGGGTTCGCCCTGGCGGATGCCTGCCGCCATCTCCATCGGCACCAAGGAGACCTTCCTGGCTGCTGGCCAGCAGATGCCAAGAGTCCTGGAGGCCAATGCCGTCCGGCCGGATTGGGTGGACCTGTACGGTCACCGGGTCAGGGTGGAATTCCTCAGCCGTCTGCGCGGTCAGAAACGGTATGCGGGCGAAGAACCCCTCAAACGACAGTTGGCCCTGGATGCCGATCGCACCCTGGAACTGACCAAGGCTGCGGGAAGAGTGTTTTCCGTCAACTGAAGACTGTAGGAACTTTGGAACTCACAGCCCTCGGAAGTGGCTGAAAAACTCCCTGGTTCGCGGATTCTCAGACTCGTCCATGACCTCTTGCGGTGTTCCGTTCTCGGCGATGACGCCGTCCAGCAGCAGGACAACCCGGTTGGCCGCATGATGGGCGAAGCTCATCTCGTGGGTGGCCATGAGAATAGTGGTGCCTCCGGCGGTCAGCTCCGAGACCATGGCCAGGACCTCGCCTACCAGCATGGGGTCCAAGGCTGAGGTGATCTCATCCAGCAGGAGAAGTTCCGGGTCGGTCATCAGGGCTCGGACGATGGCCACCCGCTGCTGCTGGCCGCCGGAGAGCTGATCGGGGTAGGCTCCGGCTTTCTGCTTCATGCCGATTCGATCCAGCAGTTCCAGGGCCCGCTCCCTGGCCTGGTCCTTGGGCATGCCGTGAACTTTGATGGCCCCCAAGGTCACGTTTTTCAGGACGTTCATGTGGGGAAAGAGGTTGAACTGCTGGAAGACCACGCCGATTCTGGCCCGACAGGCATCCTGGTTGATCCTGGGATCCGTGATGTCGGTGCCGCCCAGCCATATCCG
>NZ_JBVPQK010000313.1:0-3070 GCF_058197115.1 Bifidobacterium sp. POST2/T3 (B1) | reverse complement strand
ATCCGGCCGTCGCGCTTCTCGACCAGAATGCCATCGACAGCATCGCGATCCGAAATGCCACGCTCCTTCACGCTATCGGTCATGACCTCAGTATCCATCGTCACTCCTCATACGGTTGTTCATGTGCAGTTACTTTGGCGTTCCCAAATTCCGTATTGGGAACGGCGAATCACATGGATGTCATTTTTGCTGACAGGACTCACTCTATCACGTCGTGACCACCATATGTAGTGCCTGAGGATGATTCGTTTCCTACATCTAGTTATTCCCGTGTTTTGTGAACTGAGTCACAAACAGCGGGGTCCGGACAAGGGCGGCAAATGGCCGAAAGACCAGTAGGGGTCATTGACAGGGACGACACAACTGCCCGACACTCCGCATGCCACGTACTTCTTTTGTCGAGACCTCGCTGCAACGCATACGTCACCTCCACTCCAGCTTTCATATGCGAAGACACAGAAAGGCGGCCCTGGTCAAAATGGTCATAGCCGCCTGCAAAACGCAACGCTTAGACTGCTGGGGGCTGGATGTTCGTCACCATTCCGTCGTAGGAGCTGACAAATCCCTCCCTGACGGCGGCCTCCTGCATACGTTCATAACTGGCATTGCCGCGATGAGAGAAATGGTTGCATACGAACATAGTGTGCGAATCGGCCAGCCCCATCTTCACCATGCGATCCCTGACTCGCAGGTTGTCAGAAAAGTTCATGTGGACATCGGAACTGAGATCAGTCAACCCTTGGGTGCAATCCAAGGAAACGTAGTCGTATTTTAGCCCAGCTTTGGCCAGATCCTTCCAGGTCGATTCATAGAAGCAGGCCGTATCATGCGCATACAGCAGCCCGACTTGACCGTCTGTCAGTCCATAGAAGAGACAATCTCCGAAATGATGGCCATGCTTTGCTTCAAAAGCATATACCGTGTAGGTCCTACCATTCCCAGCCGTCACTGTGACACTGTCACCAGGATGAAGAGCGTGATACGTTAACTTGTCGTAATCGTAATGCTCCTCCAGGAAGAAAGCCCGCTCGTAAAAGCCTTGGACAGCTTCAGAGCCATAGACATCCATATGGGTTGGATTGTCATCGGCGTACGAATCCATGCGATAAGCCAGATCCTCACCGTAAAAATGATCAGAATGCCAATGAGTGATGAAGAGCTGGGTGATTGCCGGTAGATCAAAGTTCTTATTATTAATAAAATGGCAATAGGTATCACCAGGAAAATCAAGCAGGAGTGCATCGTCGACCAAAGCCTGGGACTGAGTACGAATCTCTCTGCCTCCGATGCGTCTGGCCTGCTTGCACAGATCACACATGCAGAAAATGCCGGGGATTCTTTCAGCTGCGGCTGTCCCTAGATGTTCAAATTTCATAATTGCTCATACTCCTTTGTGATGGATGTCAATATTCATACCTGGCAGGTACGTCATACGATAACGACGAGAAGAGAACGTATGGACGCAATGGATTACTAAGCCAGCAAACCCCTTGGTACGAAGAGGGTTTGGGTGCGCAGCCGGCGATCCACGCTCATGCCTTCCGGAGCCTGCCGCCCCGGCTCGATCATGGATAAAAGCATGTCAACGCCCTGCCGGCCCATGCGATCCACCTGCTGGGAGATGACCGAAACCTGGGGACTGATCAGCTGAAAGACCTCCAGGTCGTCGAAGGAGACCAAAGGCACACGCGAGCGCTGGTCGCTGTCCCACTCCATGGCAATGGCCTTGATGGCATCGGCCGAATAGCCGAAGATAACGGCGTCCACCCCTTGACCGAGCAGGTGGCGCATGGTCGTGGCTGCCCGGTGGCGATCCTCGAACCCCTGGCGGACCACCAATCCCGTCAGCCCCTGACGGGCATCCACGCCGTCCAGAAAAGCCTGCTCGCGCTCGCGGAAGGTATAGGAGCGGCTCTCGGGGCCCGGGACGAAGGCCACTCGTCTGCATCCCCTCGCCGCCAGAGCGCCCAGGGCCGCCTCCAGGCCGGGCACCGGATCGGAATCCACCAGGGGGACACCAGGCAGGGTCCGGTCGGGACGATCCACGAAGACAACAGGGAATTCCCTTGCCAGCATGGTGCGCAGCATGGGCGATGTGGGCCCATCAGGCACGACCAGAACACCATCCATATGCCGAGACAGAAGGATGCGGTAATAGTCCTCCTCCCTGCTGGCCTGGCAAGAGGACACGCCGATCAGGGGCGCGTAGCCTGCCGAGTAGAGCTGGTCCTGGACGGCGTAGACCAACTCGGAGAAATAAGGGTTGCGAATATCGGGGACCAGCAGACCTACGGCATGCGAGCGCGAGGATCGCATGGAACGGGCTCTACTGTCGGGGATGTAGCCCAGCTCCATGGCCGCCCGGCGGACCCTGTCCTTGGTGGGTGGGGAGATGCGCCCTGTGTCGTTGAGCGCCTGGGAGACCGTGGATACGGACATGCCCGCCTGCTTGGCCACATCACTGATGGTCACCGACATGGGAACCCTCCGTCGTACCCTACCGAAATCGGATGTCTTGCTCCGGACGAGACCGACAGTGGTCGGCCCGCACAGACCTCTCGTGAGTTTCCAGTATAGGGGCAAATGATGCAACCTTTCACCACGGCGAGGCAGGAGCGGCCGGGTTGGACTAGAGTGGTCTTGTTCGCGCGGCTGGTGGCAGCAGCCGTGACACACATCGCAGAATTCCATCGGTCAAGACCGTACCGGATCGTCGCGCGGGCTCCTCACCTTCCCGTAGCGGCCCCGATGCGGATAGGCACCAGGGGTGCCGGAGAGGCAAGGTGACAGTGATGAGCATGACGGAGAATAGCGGCTTCGGGAGAACTCCCGGCCACAGACTGATCGTACGGGCGCTCGCCCTGGCAGCGGCGATCTGCATGGCAGCTACGAGCGCGGCCTGCGGGGCCAAGGGGGCAGATGACAAGACCAATGACGGCTCCAAGCTCTCCTTCATGCTGGATTGGACGCCCAACACCAATCATGTGGGCATCTACGTGGCCCGGCATCTGGGCTACTTCGACAAGGCCGGCCTGAAGCTGACCATCCTGCCGACGGCCCAGGCGGGAGC
>NZ_JBVPQK010000312.1:0-3087 GCF_058197115.1 Bifidobacterium sp. POST2/T3 (B1) | reverse complement strand
GAAATCCGGAGGCGTGTTTGCAGGCTTGCTCACCCTGCCCGGCGTAATTCGTGGAGTGGTCGTCCCGTCGCCGAGCTGGCCAAACGTGTTGTATCCCCAGGCGTAGGCGTTGCCGTCGCTGCCCAGGGCCAGCGAATGCCGACTTCCGGCGCTGACCTGCACGTAGGTGAAGTCCGCGGGCGCGTCTGCAGGCTTCTCCACCGTGACCGGCGTAATTTGCCAATTAGTCGTCCCGTCGCCGAGCTCGCCATACTTGTTGCCTCCCCAGGCGTAGGCGTTGCCGTCGCTGCCCACCGCCAAGGAAAAACCAGGAGAAAAACCGTCGTTCTTTGATCCGCTGACCTGGTTGAATCTGATGCCTCGGCTGGTGTTTGGCGGGGTGATGGTGGTGGAGTTGCCGCCCAGCTGGCTGCCCTGGTCGGGGTTGATTTTCCACGTGTTGTCGGGGTCTTTGAATGTCCATCTGGCGGTGAGGGTGAGGCTCTTGGTGACGGGCTTGCTGAAGTCGTAGGCGACTTCCCCGGTGAACCATCCGTCGAACAGGTAGCCTTCACGCGCAGGGTCGGGGGAGGGTCGTTTCACCCTGCCGTTTGGAGTGGAGACGTTCTGGTCTGCTGGTTCGGGGTTTCCCCCGCCCGTATCGAAGTGGACCGTGAACGTGGATCTTGGTTCGGCGCCTCGTGTCAGCGGCTGGTCGACCGTGTAGTTGAGGTTTTTGGTGAAGGGTTGGCCGTCCTGTCTGCCGACGATGAGAACAGTGGTTGGTCCCGGCTTGCTGGCGGGCATGTCTGTCTGCCAGGCGTCGTTGTTCTTGGTGAGATTGAGCGGCTGGCCGTTCAGGCTGGCTGACTCCAGGATGGACGCTGTGGTGGTGCTGACTCTTGCTGGCTTGCCGGGCTGTCCCTGCCCGTCCACGTCCCACGTGAACATGCTGCCTTGCCCGTCAATGGCGGTGATCCTGCTGCCGGTGCTTGCGGCCTGCATGTACCGCTTGTTCCCGTCGTCCGCGCGCATGGGTGCTTCGCCGGGCTGCCAGGACCATACGTGGCCCTCCGTGTCGGTGATAACGGCCTGGCTATCATTGGCTGTAATCGAGTTGGTTTTCATGTTTGCCGGCAGGTTGACGGCTGTGGGACTGGTCGTGTTGTCGGCCAGGTAATGGATCCGCCTTTCCGTGTCCAGGAGGAGGAATCCCTGGTTGAGGGCATGGGCCTGGATGATGCGCATTCCCGGGTCCTGCTTGATGCGCGCGGGCTTGGCGCTTCCGGTATTGGCCGTCTCCCAGGTCCAGGCCTGCCCGTCAGCGTCCACGATGAGGATCCGGCCGGGGGAGGCGATGGCGGTCACGGCCTGCGCCTTTCTGGGCAGGCTGGTCTCGGCTTGTTTTGTGAATTTCGGGTTCGGCTCCTGGCTGCCGGCATCCCTGGTCTGATAGGCGTGGGCCTGTCCCTGCTGGTCCACGGCCAGGAGTCGATTATCGTTCATGCCGATGCTGGTGAACCTGGTGTCCTGTCCGGTGTCGAGGATCGTGGGCGTCGCTTGACCGCTGTTCCAGGTGTAGATCCGCTGGTCGGATCCCAAGGCGGCCTGCCGGTGGCTGCCGGCTGCGGCCTGCAGGTAGCGGAACCCGTCGGCAGCATGGGTGGGGAGAGGAAATTGCACAGGTGTGCTGTCCTGCGTCCAGGTGTAGATGCGGCCGTCGCCGGTCAGGCCGGCAATCTGGTTTCCTGCGGCTTGGATGCTGGCGATTTGAGGTTCCTGCCTGTCGGGCGGGCTGATGGTCAGCCGCGCCCCTGTGGCGGGCCCGTGATCCGGGCTCAGCGTCCAGTCCGTGACCTTCGTCCACCGGGCTTTCAGGGTCGTGTCCTGGAGGACGGGGGTTTGGAAATCATAGGGCCGGCCGTCAAGCGTCCAACCCTCGAACCGGAAGCCCTCACGCTGTGGATTCTGTTGCGGGGCAGCAGCGAGGGTGCCGGTCTTCACGCTCGCCTGGGTGGGCTTGCTGCTGTCGGCCGGGTCGAAAAGCACCGTGTGCGAAGCCTGATCTTCCGTCTTGTCGGCCGATTCAGCCGGAGCGGGGGCTGTGCTGTCAGGCGTGCCCGCCGTCGACGACAGGGTGCTGGGCGTGGGGCTTAATGGTGTGGTGGTTTGTATCGGCGATGGTGAGGACAATGGAGTGTCTGTTGCGTTGCTAGGGAGAGTGCCGGGGGTTCCGTCAGCTACGCGAGGGGTCTGAAGATCAAGGATAGGAGCGTCCTCTTGGGCGGATGCGACGCCCAGGCCTGCCAGCAGGCCCAGCAGGACGAGCATCATCGCCAGGATGCGACGCAGCCGGGTACCCAGATGCATGAAACCGAAACCCCTTCACCGAACACCAAGCAGGGCAAACGCCGCTTGCAGAATAAGGTTCTTCCTGTCGGGAAGCTACCAATACCTCAACGCCAGTCCGCGCAACAGATTGCGCGAATCATAGAGGAAGCCAGCCGGCTTCCCGACGTCCCCTGCCTCTCACTCTACCACCCAGCCCACAGACAACACACAATCCAGGTCCAACCGCCCGGCGACAATGAACCCGACTGACCTATAGGAAAGGAGCCAGGGTATGACCAACCAGGGATACTATCTGCCGGGACTCTGCGTGAGTGAGGGGTCCATCCCCGTTCCACTGGATTGGGCGGGCAGTGAACCTGGCGTCTGGCGAGTCGAAGTTAATTCGGATCAGGCGGTCCTCCGTTGCTTCTACCGCGTAGTCTGCGCCCCTGAGCACATTCACGACGACCTACCGCTGCTGGTCTACCTGCAAGGCGGACCCGGGTATGGGGCTCCACGGCCGCTGAGCGCCGCTGCCGACGGATGGATGGCCGAGGCCCTGCGCCACTTCCGCATTGTCCTGCCCGATCAAAGGGGTACAGGTCGGTCCAGCGCCATCGACGGAACCACTATGGCATCCATAGGAGAGCCCCGTGCCCAGGCCGATTATCTGAAGCATTTTCTGGCGGACTCCATCATTCGGGACTTCGAGCACTTGCGCCGCACGGTCTTCGCCGGCCGTCCCTGGGTGGCCTTGGGACAGAGCTTCGGCGGCTA
>NZ_JBVPQK010000311.1:0-3112 GCF_058197115.1 Bifidobacterium sp. POST2/T3 (B1) | reverse complement strand
GAGGGTGGGACCATGCAGGAAGAAGTCACAGCGGCAGGCAACGAGATCAGCGACAGCTTCAGAGCCGCCAAGCATCGGTCTGACCAGGTGCTGACTGAACTGGACAAGAATCCTAGCCGCTACACCATGCTGACCGGCGACCGTCCGACCGGCAGGCTTCACCTGGGCCATTATTTCGGCTCCATCCGCGAGCGCGTCCAAATGCAGAATCGCGGCGTGCACACCAACATCGTCATTGCTGACTACCAGGTCATCACCGACCGGGACACCACCGAGCACATCCGCGACAACGTGCTCAACCTGGTGCTCGACTATCTGGCTGCGGGCATCGACCCCAAGAAGACCATGATCTTCACCCATTCGTCCACCCCTGCAGAGAATCAGCTGCTGCTGCCCTTCCTCTCCCTGGTGACCGAGGCCGAGCTCCACCGCAACCCCACCGTCAAGGCCGAGATGGAGGCCAGCGGCCACGCTCTGACCGGTCTGTTGCTGACATACCCGGTCCACCAGGCCTGCGACATACTCTTCTGCAAGGCCAACGTGGTTCCTATTGGCAAGGACAACCTGCCGCACGTGGAGCTGACCCGGACCATCGCCCGTCGCTTCGACGAGCGCTACCCCGGCCAAGCTCCGGTCTTCCCAGAACCTGATGCCATCCTGTCTGACACCCCTGAGATTCCTGGTCTGGACGGACGCAAGATGAGCAAGTCCTATGGCAACTCCATCATGCTGAGCGCCACCGCCGAGGAGACGGCCAAGCTGATCCGAAAGTCGCCCACCGACTCCGAGCGCAAAATCACCTTCGATCCTGTGAACCGCCCCCAGGTCTCGGCCCTGCTGACCACGGCCGGCCTGGTGACAGACCGGAAGCCCGAGGAGATCGCCGAAGAGATCGGCGATGCCGGCTCGGGCGCCCTCAAGGCCTACGTGACCAAGTCCGTCAACGAGTTCCTGGCACCCCACCGTGAGCGCCGTGCCGAGCTGGCCAAGGACATGGACACCGTGCGCGACATCCTGGTCGAGGGCAACAAGCGCGCCAACCAGATAGCCGAGGAGACCCTTGATCAGGTCCGTTCGGCCATGGGCATGCGCTACTAGACGTCGTACCGCCAGGAGCGGTCGGTCAGCACCCGGGCCGTGACCAGGCCGATGGGCAGGCAGATGATGACCATGAAGGCCCGGAAGGCCCAGTCCAGGGCGTTGAGCGTATTGAACTGCCCCAGGTAGAACATGGCCCGGTACATATACAGGCCGGGCACCATGATGACGATGGAGGGCACGGTCAGGCTGATTCGTGGGTAGCCCAGGTGGGGCGGCAGCAGGCCGTGACGGACCGAGGAGCGCCAGACCGTGGCCAGCATGCCGGCCAGGAAGGCACCTAGGAAGGCGGCCATCTCCGGAGGGACATGGAGCAGGTCCTGCATCTCCAGGCGCATAGTGTCGGTCAGGGCGCCAATGACGGCGGCCACCAGGGCCATGCGCTGGGGCGAGTTGAAGAGGACCGAGAAGCCCCAGACCCCGCAGAAGGCTGCGATCATACGCAGTCCGGCCATCAGCCAGGGACTCAGATTCATCGGTTCAAAGCCCTGGGGGTTGAGCATGACCATCCGCGCCACGGCCCAGCCACCCAGTGTGGCCACCAGGATGATCGAGAAGGCGTAGGTGATGCGCTGCACCCCCGAGGGAAAGTCCAGCTTGGCGATGTCCAGGCCGCCGGTGACCAGGGGGAAGCCGGGAATGACGAAGAGGATGGCGCCGATATAAGCCGTGTCGTGCTTGAGAGCCACCGGGTCGAAGATACCCACCAGTCTCAGCGTGCCGACGCAGGCCAGTGCGGCGATGATGACCGCCACCCCGGTAGCGAAGAACTGGTTGATCCTCCTGCCCAGCATCTGTCGACGCACCCACTGGCCTATGCCAGCGCCGACAAAAGCCCCGGCCATGTCATAGGGACCGCCGCCCAGCAGGAAGACGAAGGCTGCGCAGGCCACAGCCGAGGCGAAACCCGAAAAGAGGGGCGAATAGAGGGGTTTGCGTCGTTCGATCAGGTCCAGGCGTTCATGCGCCTGCCGGACTGTGATGCCACCCGCTGCCTGCGGCTCTGGGTACGCGGACTTGTCAGAGGAGGCAGGCCGCCCAGCCTCAGAGCCGCGGCCTTGGCTGGTTGCAGACGGTCCAGCGGCGGCAGAACCGGCGGCGCTCGAATCCGAATCCTTGGCCACGCCGTCGGCAGACGCGGAAGCAGAGACAGAAGCAGCCTTGGAGCCTTTGGAATCCTCCGGCCGAGGCGTGGAGCCTACAGTGCCCAGACCGGCGGCCGTCCTGGTGTCCATGGCCGCCGCATCGATCCGGTTCTGGCTGATCTCGTCCTCGTTGTGTGCGGCGGTGGCCACCGCATCCTTGAGCGCCTCGGCAGCATCCTGGTCCTGGGCCAGCACCTCCTTGACCGCCTTGCGGGCCGCCGCGTAGACATTCGGCTCGTCCAGGTTGTCCACCAGCTCCCGGGAGACCACCGTCACGGCGTGGTAGGTCCCCGCCTGCCCGCACTTGACGCTGAGCCAGTCCGCGAAATGCTCCAGTAGCCAGATCCGCTCGGTGTTGACCCCGGTGGTGGGCAGGTCCACCACCTCGGTGATGCGGGACACGCCATCCGTGCAGGTGGCTTCGATGTCGGTCAGGTTCACGTCGGCCCGCACATGCACGCCCATGGGGTAGGCAATCCTGTGCATCATCTCGCGCACGCGGAAGCTTCCTGTGCCGGCCCCCAGCTCCAGCATGCCCACCCGCACAATCAGGCTGGTCTTGGCCGCTATGCAGGCCTCGACGATGGGCTTGTCGTAATCACGTTCAATGTCCTCCATGTCCAGCGGAATGGAGTGGGTGTGGTACTTGCTGACCCGTCTGACCTCGGCTGCGGTCCTGCCGCGATAGCCGTCCTTGGAACTCCTGCTCTTGAATTTCACACCCACATTCATACTCCACCCGGATCACGTGCCCTTGCACCGCCGCATGGGACCATGAAACGTATTCGACCCGAAAGCGTCCTAGAATGGGCCGCGAGCCATCGAACCGAAGGCTGTGGGCCTGCAACGCCGACCACCAATAACCGCGG
>NZ_JBVPQK010000310.1:1597-3124 GCF_058197115.1 Bifidobacterium sp. POST2/T3 (B1) | reverse complement strand
ACCTGGACCTCGTTGCGCAGGGTGTGCGGGAAGAGGGGGCGCAGGGGGCGATCAATCAGCCGGCAGGCCAGGATAGCCTCGTTTGAGGGCCGACCCTCGCGACGGAAGAAGGAGCCGGGAATCTTGCCCGCGGCATACATCTTCTCTTCCACATCGACGGTCAGCGGGAAGAAATCGTAGTTCTCCTTGGGGCTGGACCCCGCGGTGGTGGTGGACAGCACCATGGAATCGTCATCAAGATAGGCGGCTACTGCCCCATCCGCCTGCTGGGCGAGACGACCCGTCTCGAAGCGCAACGTGCGCTTGCCATATGATCCGTTATCGATCGTGGCTTCTACAGCCGTGATTTCGGGACCCTCCATAGGGTTCCTCCTTTTGTTTACTGCTTGTTTACTACCTGATGTCAGGATGCTCGGCGTCGCTTAACTGCCGGAGATCCTTGTACTTCGGTCTGGTCCTGCCGAACCCCATGTCCGGCGATTTTCATTCCTTGCGGACCAGCCTTGTATTTCAATTCGGCACCATCTTCTGCAACCCCATCCCGGGATCGACGGTGCCTGGTTCAGTCATGCAAAAGCGCCCGAGCGCTAGGCCCGGGCGAAAGCATGCATATCAGTGGCGCAGTCCAAGACGCTCCACCAGGGAACGGTAGCGGTTGATATCCACCTTCTTGAGGTAATCCAGCAACCGACGACGATGACCGACCATGAGCAGCAGACCACGACGTGAATGATGATCGTGCTGATGCTGCTTGAGGTGCTCTGTCAGGTCGGAGATTCGCTTGCTCAGCAGAGCCACCTGGACCTCGGGGGAACCGGTATCGCCCTCGTGGGTCGCGTATTCCTTGACGATTGCCTGCTTCTGCTCACTCGTAAGAGCCACGGCTCCTCCTCTTGCATTCTTCCGTTACGCGGTGCACCAGCCCTATGCTGAAGCGCTCTCGATCCGCGGGCGAAACACGCCAAAAATCCATTATACACAGCGATGGGACCAGAGGCGGGAATGGGAGGAGGAACGGATTCATCCCCGACGGACTCGGTGATGAGGTCAGGCCGCGGTGATCAAGCCTCCGAAGAGGACGATGGCGATGGCCGCCAGCTCGATGATGAAGAATAAGGAGAGAGCGGACCAGCTGTGGGTCAGCGTGTTCCAGGGGGAATCCTTGCGCACACAGACCAGGATGGCTACGAAGACGACCGCAAAGACCGCCACGCCCAGGCCAGCGGCGATGATGCCCAGATTGGCCGCGTTGGCCAGGATGGCCTGATGCTGGTAGACCACGAAGGTGCTGTACCAGAAGTTCATCTTGAGCAGGCAGAGGCCGGCGATCAGCTGCTCGGCGGCCAGGCCCAGCACGAAGACCACCCGCCAGAACCAGGAGGACGACTCGATGATGGACATGCCTATGCCCATAAAGGTCAGCACGGTCACCGTCCAGGCAATCAGGGCTATGCCGCGCGGGTCCAGGACCGAGGCATAGTGGAGCACGCCCTGGGTGTGGTTGATGGCCAGCGAGCGCCCGTATCC
>NZ_JBVPQK010000310.1:0-1497 GCF_058197115.1 Bifidobacterium sp. POST2/T3 (B1) | reverse complement strand
AAAATCCTCCAAGCACCAAGAGCAGGGCAACCATCGATCAATGAGGTTTGGAAGCGGATCCACGAATGATCAATTTGCCATGGATGTCCATTCTCATATCTTCGTTATTCTCGTCTGTGGCCATTTCATCTTCTTCTTGTTCCCTGCTGTTGATCTGCCGGAGCAACAAGTCGACACTGGATCTGCCTGCCTCCGCAAAATTTTGCCTTAGCGTAGTCAGCGGCGGATCCCAGTAGCCGGAAAGAGGATGCCCATCGAAACCCACCACGCTGACGTCTTCAGGCACCCGCTTACCCATATCGCGCAGACCACTGATCACACCTATGGCAAGTTCATCATTGCCAGCAAACACAGCAGTCACATCTTCCTTTAACGCGAGTGCTCTGCCTATATCGCGCGCTTCACCTGGATCCCAGGTTGAATAAATCGGTTCAGGGACCCTGGCTCCCATGTCGCGCAGGGCTTTCGCCCAACCCTGCATACGTCTGTTGGTTTTCGACTTGACAGGAACCGCTACATGATACACAGTCTCATGTCCTAGTGAAAGCAGATACCTGGTGATGATTTCACCACCGTCTTTATCGCACAAGGAAATGTCGGGAAAGCCATCTGCTTTCTCACCCGTGATCATCACATAAGGCACATCCAGCGGGAAAATATCGTGAAGTCTCATGTCGACCATATCCGGATACATGAAGAGCACGCCCAAGGGCTGCTGGTCGAGAGCAGCGTTCAGCGTATGTCTGATATCCACGACCTTGTTGGTCTCAGGCACACAAATAGTAACCGCCAATCCTTTTTCACGAGCCTTCTGCTCTATGCCGCCAAGCATAAGAGTGGGGCCAAGCTGAGATGAATCGATGGCAATGACTGCAATGGACGGATTGATCTCGCTTGCCAAGGCCTGTGCTATACGACTAGGCCTATAGTGCAATCGGTTTACTGCATCTCCGATCCGCTTGCGATTCGCGCTACTGACATAACCGCCATTGAGAAAGCGGGAGACGGAAGAGATGGAAACATTGGCCATTTCTGCCACGTCCTTTATAGAAGCGCTTTGCTTGTTATGTCTCTTCACAGCCACCTACCATCATCAAGGTCATATCTTGTCTTGCCCTGGCAAAAAGCCGAAAAACAAAGCCAGGAAATGCCACAACCAATGTAACTGGACTTCACCAATTATAGGTTTTTATTGGCAGACCCCTTACTGATCCGATTTTGAGAATTCAGCAAGGGGTCTCTCTAGTACCGAGAATTACACCAATCTCTACTTGACTGCTCCTCCGGTAATGCCAGAGATTATCTTCTTCTGGGCAACCGCAAAAATAATCAGCAGCGGAAGGCTCATTAAGATAATGTAGGCAAAAATCAAATGCCAATTGTTAAGGTGCAAGCCAGCGCTAGCCACGTTGTACAGATTGAGCGGCAGGGTATCTAGCTTCCCTGACAAAATGAACAGGGCATAGAAGACATCATTCCATATATAAAGTATCAACA
>NZ_JBVPQK010000309.1:0-3134 GCF_058197115.1 Bifidobacterium sp. POST2/T3 (B1) | reverse complement strand
GGCAAGCTGACCGATCTTGGAGCCTTCGAACTGCCTCTGGACGGCGTTGAAGGCAACCAACGCTGCCGTCTGAGTTTGGAGATCGACGGCGTGACCAATGTCTATCCGGTCTGGGTCTACCGGGACAGCAAGCCTGAACGGCCAGGCGGTCTGTACGAGGCCAGGAGGTTTGACCAACAGGCGCGTCGGGTTCTGGATCAGGGAGGCACGGTCTATCTGAGTCCCGACTCCACGGCCCAGTCCCTGCCCAGATCCGTTCAGGCCCACTTTTCCACGGACTTCTGGTCGGTGGGAACGTTCAAGGACCAGAGCGGCACCATGGGGCAGTTCATTCAAGCCGACCACCCTATTTTTGCCGATTTCCCGACCGACTCGCATACTGACTGGCAGTGGTGGCCCATGGCCACCCAGCGGGCCATCATCCTGCCTGAGCGCTACCAATCCATCATCACTGAGATGGACAGCTACGCCTACCTGCGACCCATGACACAGCTGCTGGAATGCCGTTGCGGTAAGGGCCGGCTTCTGCTCTCCTCCATGGGCCTGCAGAATCTGACCGAATATCCGGAGGCTCAGGCCCTTCAGACCAGCATCTATCGGTATCTGGGCTCCAAGGACTTCAACCCGCGTCAGAGTATTGATCCCGAGGTCATCGACCAGCTGGTCGCCTAAGTTAGGGGTCCGACCTGCAATTTCAGCGGGTCGGACCCCTTATGTTCAAATGGTCTAAGTCCTATTCTCAGAGGATGCCTTGGGCCACCATGGCATCGGCCACCTTGGTGAAGCCGGCCACATTGGCGCCCAGCATCAGGTCGCCCTCATGCCCGTATTCCTTGGAGGCCTGGTAGGACTTTTGGAAGATTCCAGTCATAATGTCCTTGAGCCGCTGGTCCACCTCGTCGAAGGTCCACTGCAGGCGCAGGGAGTTCTGGCTCATCTCCAGACCGGAGACTGCGACGCCGCCGGCATTGGCGGCCTTGGCAGGTCCGTAGAGCACCTTGTTGTCCTGATAGACCTGGATGGCTTCGGGGGTGGATGGCATGTTGGAGCCCTCGCAGACTACGGTGCATCCGTTGGCGACCAGGGTCTTTGCGGATTCCTCGTCGATTTCGTTCTGTGTGGCGCTGGGCAGGGCGATGTCGCAGGGCACGGTCCAAACGCCCTTGCAGCCCTCGTGGTACTCAGCGGAGTCCACACGGTCCGCATACTCGCGAATTCGGCCTCGGTGACCCAGTTTGATGTCCTTGACGACGTCGAGGTCAATTCCGTTGGGATCGTAAACGTATCCGTTGGAGTCGGATGCCGTCACCACCTTGGCGCCCAGTTGTTGGGCTTTTTCGATGGCGAAGATGGCCACATTGCCCGAGCCGGAGATGACGACGGTCTTACCCTGGAAGGAATCCTTGCGCAGCGTCTGCAGGGCCTCCTGGGTGTAGTAGCACAGACCATAGCCCGTAGCCTCGGTCCTGGCCAGGGAGCCGCCGAAGGTCAGGTCCTTGCCGGTCAGCACGCCCGAGTACTCGTCGCGCATTCTCTTGTACTGACCGAACAGGTAGCCGATCTCGCGGGATCCCACGTTGATGTCGCCGGCGGGCACGTCGGTGAACTGTCCGATGTGGCGCTGCAACTCAGTCATGAAGGCCTGGCAGAAGCGCATGACCTCGGCATCCGAGCGGCCCTTGGGGTCGAAGTCGGATCCGCCTTTGGCACCGCCCATGGGCAGTCCGGTCAGCGAATTCTTCAGGATCTGCTCGAAGCCCAGGAACTTGATGACCGACTCGGTCACGGTCGGGTGGAAGCGTAGGCCGCCCTTGTAGGGACCGATTGCTGAATTGAATTGGATCCGGTAACCGCGGTTGACCTGAACATGGCCCTGATCGTCGGTCCAGGCCACACGGAACTTGACTGCACGCTCAGGCTCGACCAGGCGCTCCAGCACGCCGTTGGCCTCATACTCGGGATGCCGCTCCACCACGGGCTCCAGGCTGGAGAAGACTTCGCGCACAGCCTGCAGGAATTCCGGCTGGTCGCCGTCGCGCTTCTCAACCTGCTGGTAGACGCGCTTGATGTATTCGTTGGTGAGCATCTGAGCTCCTTTGACTAGGAATGGCCGGTCCGTCCGGTCCACATACGATTGGGTCCGCCCTCAAGAGCCTACGGGGGCTGGCGGAATCTTATCCCATGGTAAATGCCTCAAAGTTACGTCACAAGAATTTTGGCCCGTAATGTCTAACATGTGGTCATTCAAGGCCCGAAGAATGAGAGAACAAAGAAGAGTAATCAAGTCCGCTAGCAAAAGTTGAGTCTCCACGACTCAACTTTTATTCCTTGGGTGAACACCGGGCATGGAACCCGGGGCCCGCGGTTTGGACAAAGTGAAGGGCAGGGAGCCCGGGAGGACAGGTCAGGATGTCCGTCTGGGGTTCCGGTCCGCAGGAACGATGACTTAGAGAATCAGGAGATGTGATTATGGCTATGTTTCCCGCATTGATGAACAATTCGATCTTCGGCGACTTCTTCGACGATCCCTTCTTCAACAACTGGCGTGACGGGCGTCGGCAGGGTCAGAGCGCCAAGAACGCGCTGAACAGCCCCTTGATGAACACGGATGTGCGTGAGAAGGACGGGCAGTACCAGCTCTCCATCGACATGCCTGGCTTTGACAAGAAGGACATCGGCCTGCGTCTTGAGGACGGCTACCTGATTGTATCCGCGCAGAAGAACAGCGACCAGGGCGACAAGGACGAGCAGGGCCGTTGGATTCGGCGCGAGCGTTACACAGGGTCCTGCTCCCGCAGCTTCTATGTGGGCGACAAGGTACGCCAGGAGGACATCCATGCTCACTACGCCAATGGCACCCTCGAGGTGACCCTGCCCAAGACCAGCATCGAGCCGGCTGACAACACGCAGAACATCGCCATTGAGGACTGAGGGATTCGGGTCCTTATCGGACCGCCTGAACGACTGCTATACTGATTGAACGACAGCCGTTCAGACGGCCCTTTTGTCGTGTCAACACGCTATTGCCCAATTTTGGGTCCATCAATGCTATACTTACCATTTGGCGTGTCTTTCGGCGCGCCGTGTAACCGGCCGAGGATCGGATAGAAGGCTTATGGCAAAAGATGGTGTGA
>NZ_JBVPQK010000308.1:0-3151 GCF_058197115.1 Bifidobacterium sp. POST2/T3 (B1) | reverse complement strand
GGCAAGCTGACCGATCTTGGAGCCTTCGAACTGCCTCTGGACGGCGTTGAAGGCAACCAACGCTGCCGTCTGAGTTTTGAGATTGACGGCGTGACCAATGTCTATCCGGTCTGGGTCTACCGGGACAGCAAGCCTGAACGGCCAGGCGGTCTGTATGAGGCCAGGAGGTTTGACCAACAGGCGCGTCGGGTTCTGGACCAGGGAGGCACAGTATATCTGAGTCCTGACTCCACGGCCCAGTCCCTGCCCAGATCCGTTCAGGCCCATTTCTCCACGGACTTCTGGTCAGTGGGGACATTCAAGGACCAGAGCGGCACCATGGGGCAGTTCATTCAAGCCGACCACCCTGTTTTTGCCGATTTTCCGACCGACTGGCATACTGACTGGCAGTGGTGGCCCATGGCCACCCAGCGGGCCATCATCCTGCCTGATCGCTACCAATCCATCATCACTGAGATGGACAGCTACGCTTACCTGCGACCCATGACACAGCTGCTGGAATGCCGCTGCGGTAAGGGCCGGCTTCTGCTCTCCTCCATGGGCCTGCAGAATCTGACTGAATATCCGGAGGCTCGGGCCCTTCAGGCCAGCATCTATCGGTATCTGGGCTCCAAGGACTTCAACCCGCGTCAGAGGATTGATCCCGAGGTCATCGACCAGCTGGTCGCCTGAGTCCTGCTGTCCGCTAAAGCGCAATAAAGGGTCCGACCTGCAATTTCAGCGGGTTGGACCCCTTATTGTGCTATCTAGAGCCTATCTCAGAGGATGCCCTGGGCCACCATGGCATCGGCCACCTTGGTGAAGCCGGCCACATTGGCGCCCAGCATCAGGTCGCCCACATGACCATATTCCTTGGAAGCCTGGTAGGACTTTTGGAAGATTCCAGTCATAATGTCCTTGAGCCGCTGGTCCACCTCGTCGAAGGTCCACTGCAGGCGCAGCGAGTTCTGGCTCATCTCCAGACCGGAGACTGCCACGCCGCCGGCATTGGCGGCCTTGGCAGGCCCGTAGAGCACCTTGTTATCCTGATAGACCTGGATGGCTTCGGGGGTGGATGGCATGTTGGCACCCTCGCAGACCACGGTGCATCCATTGGCGACCAGAGTCTTTGCGGATTCCTCGTCGATTTCGTTCTGCGTGGCGCAGGGCAGGGCGATGTCGCAAGGCACGGTCCAAACGCCCTTGCAGCCCTCGTGGTACTCAGCGGAGTCCACGCGGTCCGCATACTCGCGAATTCGGCCGCGGTGACCCAGCTTGATGTCCTTGACGACGTCAAGGTCAATCCCGTTGGGATCGTAGACGTATCCGTTGGAGTCGGATGCCGTTACCACCTTGGCGCCCAGCTGCTGGGCCTTTTCGGTGGCGAAGATGGCCACGTTGCCCGAACCGGAGATGACGACGGTCTTGCCCTGGAAGGAATCCTTGCGCAGTGTCTGCAGGGCTTCCTGAGTGTAGTAGCACAGGCCATAGCCTGTAGCCTCGGTTCTGGCCAGGGAGCCGCCGAAGGTCAGGTCCTTGCCGGTCAGAACGCCCGAGTACTCGTCCCGCATTCTCTTGTACTGGCCGAACAGGTAGCCGATCTCACGGGATCCCACGTTGATGTCGCCGGCGGGCACGTCGGTGAACTGCCCGATGTGCCGCTGCAGCTCAGTCATGAAGGCCTGGCAGAAGCGCATGACCTCAGCATCCGAGCGGCCTTTGGGGTCGAAGTCGGATCCGCCCTTGGCGCCGCCCATGGGCAGGCCAGTCAGCGAATTCTTCAGAATCTGCTCGAAGCCCAGGAACTTGATGACCGACTCAGTCACGGTCGGATGGAAGCGCAGGCCACCCTTGTAGGGGCCGATAGCTGAATTGAATTGGATCCGGTAGCCGCGGTTGACCTGAACATGGCCTTGGTCATCGGTCCAGGCCACACGGAACTTGACTGCACGTTCGGGCTCGACCAGGCGCTCCAGCACGCCGTTGGCCTCATACTCGGGATGGCGCTCCACCACGGGTTCCAGACTGGAGAAAACCTCACGAACAGCCTGCAGGAATTCCGGTTGGTCGCCGTCGCGCTTCTCCACCTGTTGGTAGACGCGCTTGATGTATTCGTTGGTGAGCATCTGAGCTCCTTTGACTAGGGATGGCCGGTCCGTCCGGTCCAAATGCGATTGGGTCCGCCCTCAAGAGCCTGCGGGGGCTGGCGGAATCTCATTTTATGTTAAATGTTTCAAAGTCGTGTCACAAGAATTTTGGCCGTTAATGTCTGACATGTGGTCATTGAAAGCCCGAAGAGTGAGAGAACAAGGACAAAAAACAAGACTATTAGTCAAAGTTGAGTCACTCAGACTCAACTTTTATTCCTTGGGTGAACATTGGGCATGGAACCGAGGGTCCGCAGTTTGGACAAAGTGAAGGGCAGGGAGCCCGGGAGGACAAGTCAGGATGTCCATCTGGGGTTCCGGTCCACGAAACTACGACTTAGAGAATCAGGAGATGCGATTATGGCTATGTTTCCCGCTTTGATGAACAATTCGATCTTCGGCGACTTCTTCGACGATCCTTTCTTCAACAACTGGCGTGACGGGCGTCGGCAGGGCCAGGGCGCGAAGAACGCGCTGAACAGCCCCTTGATGAACACGGATGTGCGCGAGAAGGACGGGCAGTATCAGCTCTCCATCGACATGCCTGGCTTTGACAAGAAGGACATCGGCCTGCGTCTTGAGGATGGCTACCTGATCGTATCCGCTCAAAAGAACAGCGATCAGGGAGACAAGGACGATCAGGGCCGTTGGATTCGGCGCGAGCGTTACACCGGGTCCTGCTCCCGCAGCTTCTATGTGGGAGATAAGGTCCGCCAGGAGGACATCCATGCTCACTACGCCAATGGCACCCTCGAGGTGACCCTGCCCAAGACCAGCATCGAGCCCGCTGACAACACGCAGAACATCGCTATTGAGGACTGAGGGATTCAGGTCCTTATCGGACCGCCTGAACGACTGCTATACTGATTGAGCGACAGCCGTTCGGACGGCCCTTTTGTCGTGTCAACACGCTATTGCCCAATTTTGGGTCCATCAATGCTATACTTGCCATTTGGCGTGTCTTTCGGCGCGCCGTGTAACCGGCCGAGGATCGGATAGAAGGCTTATGGCAAAAGATGGTGTGA
>NZ_JBVPQK010000307.1:0-3156 GCF_058197115.1 Bifidobacterium sp. POST2/T3 (B1) | reverse complement strand
GATCCTCCTCGATGCCGTCAACATCGAACCGTTCCGTGCCTGGGCGAACCACCCGGCGATGCCGACGTCGGCGTGAAACTGCAGGCTCACCAGTCTGATTTCCCCGGTCTAGCTGATCATCTGCCATCAACGCGCCTGCTGGTAGATATCAGCAAGGCGAGCGACGATCCTATCGGCTTCTTTATCGGGGTTGACAAAGGCCGAAACGCTCCAGACCGTCATGACCGACCAGCCAAGATACTGCAAGTCCTCGGTGGTGAACCGGTGACGTTCCCGGGTGGACTGGGTGTGCATAAACTCGGCATCGTCGGTCAACACGGCCAGAGCATAGGGCTTGTTCTTGAGCCCAACCACCAACGGGATTCGGGGCGCCTTGTCGTACCCATAATCCAGGGCTACATCCAGCCCCCGGGTCCGCAGCCGTTGGGCCAGATCCCGGAAGAGCACATTGGTGGACTGCTCAGCTTGCTCGGGCCGAGCGGCTTCTGCGTCGGGATGCTCAACCCAAGTCAACAGATCCTTGAGCAGACGCGGCCCGGGCTGATGAATGCGGTCGTCCTCCAGATCATCAGCGGAAAACGCCGCAACGATGTCCAGATTCCGATCCGGCAGGACCAGAGCATCCAGCAACATGCCCTTGCCTCCTTCGCCTTCCAGGTCGCCAAACTGCTGCAGAAGACGGCCGTGGGTGGTCTTGGCAAAGCCCAGAGTGAGGATCACGTCCGTGGCCCGGGCACCGCAGACCTCGTCAATGCCGACAATGCGTACGTGCCGCAGGAATTTGGCGAAAACCCTATCCTTGGCAGCTGCCGACTTGAGTTCAGCGCCGAGCCTGGAGCGGTGGGTTGCCGACAGGGTGACCACAGTCAGCAGATAACTGTTCGGCACTAGGGAGAAGGATCCGGCCTTGCGCTTGAGCATGTCAACAACGGTAGCCACCTCCTGTTGACTGGACTCGACCAGCCCGGTGGCCATGACCGGGACGCCAACGCCCTCCACCCGGGTCAGGATCACCCTGCCAGGCTCCCGGCAATCTGGCACAGGTACCGACAGATCCCCATAGCCGTGATCTTTCAGGAAAGCATCCAGCCGAATGGAACGACGTGAGGGCCGTGATTTGACGGTGACTGGAACCAGATGATCGACCAGCTGCAAGAGGCCATCCGAGGTGATGGTGGGGCGGTGGGCGATGACCGCCACCTGCCGGGCACGCGCCAGCACGGTCAGGACCTGAATGGAAGGCATATGAGCCCCGGCATCGATGATGACCGTATCAGCAAGCTGTGTCGGATTGGTCCTGGTCGCCAGCGTGGCCGGAGTCGCGATGATGATGGGCTTGGCCGCCGACAGTATGCTGGGGTGGGCCTGTTGAAAGACGGCAAGAGAGGCACCGGGGTTGCCGGCCAGCATGGTGTGCAGCTGATTGGCCTCCTGTGTGCGCGAGAAAAGCAGCTCGGATAGGCGCTTTTCACTCTCCTGGGCAACCATGGGTCCTACGCTGGCCACATGCTCGGCATCTACCTGGCTGAAGCGGTCGGCTGCGTTGGATAGGGCGGAACCGTCCTGGTTGGAGATGATCTGCGAGGAACGCATGATGTCGTCGAAGACTGTGGTCCACCACGCCAACTGCAACTCGGCCCGTACCGCCTTACCTTCAACCTGGCGGTTGCGCAGGTCCTGGACCAGGCCCTCCAGACCCGCCTTGTTAAATTCACCCTCCAAAGCACAGCGTTCAGGCAAGGTATCCAGGGCTGTATGGTCGTCAAAGAGGGCCTTGAGCCGCTCCTCCACCTTGTTGAAGTCCATGGTCTCCAGATCGCCACCAGCCGGAGTCGAGTCCAAGACGGTGTCCAGAGCCGTCATGTCACGGATCAGGGATTCCTGAGTGTCGATGATGACGTCCAGCTTGGGTGGCAGGACCGGCCAGCCGCCGTGGGGGACGAAGGTCCGCCACTGCTCGGCCTGCTTGGAGACCACCACCAGTGATTCATGCAGATCCTCGACCTGGGCACCGGGCCTGAGCAGGCTCTTGGCTTCCTTGACCAGGCGTCGACGTTCCCAGAATCCCAGATTGGTGCCACTAGCTTTGCGATCAGCCTTGGCCTTGGTGGCCTCAATCATGGCAGGAATGTCGCGCTCGAAGATGGAGGGCTGGAAGACATCCAGGACCCTACGAAGGTTCTTGAGGACCACCACCTGCCGCCCCCAATCCTTGACGGTGGCCGGCACAGGGAATCCGCAGGTCTCTACAGTAGATTTGACCTGCTCACGGGTGTCCGGCAGAAGCCGTTGCAGAAGACGAACCACACGGGAGTAAGCGTCCACGGCCTCGTTCTCGTTGACCAAGGTAGCGCCGAACCAAGGAGTATCTTGTGGACCGATGACGAATTCGCCCAGCTCGGCAGCCCTCTCCAGCTTATCGGCCCAGGCATTCAACTCGGGCTGCAGATTGTGGGCAGTGGCCGCACCCAAACGGACACGGGTGGCAGGATGCGTAGGCATGTTGGCAATGTTGGCCAGATTCTGAATAGTCTGGTAGGCCGAAACCCCCCAGCTGGAATCCACCCCATGCAGATCGCCCAGATAACGGGTCAGCCGGGAACGGACACCCACAAGCTCGTCAGCCACCTGATCGAAGTGTTCACTGGCCTTGCCGGGTTTGAACCCCACCGCATCAATCAGCCGCTGGTCCAGGACCCGGCCCAGCTGATCGTCGGTCAGGTCAAGAGCCATGTCCGCCATCCCGGCAGCATCCAGACGATGTTGAAAGCGCCGCTTCTCCTCCACCACACAAGGTACATAGAGCACTGTTCTGCCTGCGGTGACGCAACGCGAGGCAATGGCCAAAGCGTCGTCGGCGCTGTGGCGGCCGGTCTGTTCATCCACAATCACGCTATGACCAGTCGCCACCAGCTGGGCTGCATAACGGACCCGGTTGTCCACATCTCCGGACTCGAATTCGCTGTGAGGATCCGCATCGAAGGGGCTGTAGTCAGGCACAGATCCGCCTTTGAGCCGCTCGGAGGCTTCCTGATCACCTGCCAAAGCATCGAGCAGATCGTTGCCAGTGGACCCGGCGGTCATCCGGTCCAGAATCCGGAGGCTTTCACCAAGCAGCTGGGCCGATGGCTCGATGAAACACCCTAGGACAATTTT
>NZ_JBVPQK010000306.1:0-3156 GCF_058197115.1 Bifidobacterium sp. POST2/T3 (B1) | reverse complement strand
AAAATTGTCCTAGGGTGTTTCATCGAGCCATCGGCCCAGCTGCTTGGTGAAAGCCTCCGGATTCTGGACCGGATGACTGTCGGGTCCACCGGTAACGATCTGCTGGATGCTTTGGCAGGCGACCAGGCGGCTTCCGAGCGGCTCAAGGGCGGATCCGTGCCCGACTACAGTCCCTTCGATGCGGATCCTCACAGCGAATTCGAGTCCGGAGATGTGGCCAACCGGGTCCGTTATGCAGCCCAGCTGGTGGCGACCGGGCATAGCGTGCTTGTGGATGAACAGACCGGCCGCCACAGCGCTGACGATGCTTTGGCCATTGCCTCGCGTTGCGTCACCGCAGGCAGGACAGTGCTCTATGTGCCCTGTGTGGTGGAGGAGAAGCGGCGCTTCCAACACCGTCTGGAAGCTGCCGGGATGGCTGGCATGGCCCTTGACCTGACCGACGACCAACTGGGCCGCGTCCTGGATCAGCGTTTGATTGATGCGGTAGGCTTCAAACCCGGCAAGGCCAGCGAGCATTTTGATCAGGTGGCTGACGAGCTTGTGGGTGTCCGTTCCCGGCTGACCCGTTACCTGGGCGATCTTCATGGAGTGGATTCGGGCTGGGGAGTTTCGGCCTACCAGACGATTCAGAATCTGGCCAACATTGCCAACATGCCTACGCATCCTGCCACCCGTGTCCGTTTGGGTGCGGCCACGGCCCACAACCTGCAGCCCGAGTTGGATGCCTGGGCGGACAAGCTGGAGAGGGCTGCCGAGCTGGGCGAATTCGTCATCGGCCCCCAAGACACTCCCTGGTTCGGTGCCACACTGATCAACGATAACGAGGCCGTGGATGCTTACTCCCGTGTGGTTCGTCTTCTGCAGCGGCTTCTGCCGGACACCCGTGAGCAGGTCAAATCTACTGTAGAGACCTGTGGATTCCCCGTGCCGGCCACCGTCAAGGATTGGGGACGGCAGGTGGTGGTCCTCAAGAACCTGCGCCGTGTTCTGGATGTCTTCCAGCCCTCCATCTTCGAGCGCGACATTCCCGCCATGATCGAGGCCACCAAGTCCAAGGCCGATCGCAAGGCTGATGGCACCAATCTGGGGTTCTGGGAGCGTCGACGTCTTGTCAAGGAGGCTAAGAGCCTGCTCAGGCCTGGTGCGCAGGTCGAGGATTTGCACGAGTCACTGGTGGTGGTCTCAAAGCAGGCTGAGCAGTGGCGGACCTTCGTCCCCCACGGCGGCTGGCCGGTCCTGCCGCCCAAGCTGGACGTTATCATCGACACTCAGGAATCTTTGATTCGTGACATGACGGCTCTGGACACCGTTCTGGACTCGACTCCGGCTGGCGGCGATCTGGAGACCATGGACTTCAACAAGGTGGAGGAGCGGCTCAAGGCCCTCTTTGACGACCATACAGCCCTGGATACTTTGCCTGAACGCTGCGCTTTGGAGGGTGAATTCAACAAGGCGGGTCTGGATGGCCTGGTCCAGGATCTGCGCAACCGGCAGGTTGAAGGTAAGGCGGTACGGGCCGAACTGCAGCTGGCGTGGTGGACCACGGTCTTTGACGACATCATGCGTTCCTCGCAGATCATCTCCAACCAGGACGGTTCCGCCTTATCCAACGCAGCCGACCGCTTTAGCCAGGTGGATGCACAGCACGTGGCCAGCATAGGGCCCATGGTTGCCCAGGAGAGCGAAAAGCGTCTGTCCGAGCTGCTCTTCTCGCGCACACAGGAGGCCAACCAGCTGCACACCATGCTGGCAGGCAACCCTGGCGCCTCCCTTCCGGTCTTCCAACAGGCCCATCCCAGCATACTGTCGGCGGCCAAGCCCATCATCATCGCGACTCCTGCTACGCTGGCGACCAGAACCAATCCGACACAGCTGGCCGATACGGTCATCATTGACGCCGGGGCCCATATGCCTTCCATCCAGGTCCTGACTGTGCTGGCTCGGGCCCGGCAGGTGGCAGTCATCGCCCACCGGCCGACCGTAACCTCGGATGGCCTGTTGCAGCTGATCGACCGTCTGGTTCCGGTCACTGTCAAAGCCCGGCCTTCGCGCCGCTCGATTCGTCTGGACGCCTTCCTGAAGGATTACGGCTATGGGGATTTGTCGGCGCCTGTGCCCGATTGCCGGGAGCCTGGCAGGGTGACCCTGACCAGGGTGGAGGGTGTTGGCGTCCCGGTCATGGCCACGGGTCTGGTCGAGTCCAGCCAGCAGGAGGTCGCTGCTGTCGTCGACATGCTCAAGCGCAAGGCCGGATCTTTTTCCCTGGTACCGAACAGTTACCTGCTGACTGTGGTCACCCTGTCAGCTACCCATCGCTCCCGGCTGGGCGCTGAACTCAAGTCGGCAGCCGCCAAGGACAGGGTTTTCGCCAAGTTCCTGAGGCACGTACGCATTGTCGGCATTGACGAGGTCTGCGGTGCCCGGGCCACGGACGTGATCCTCACTCTGGGCTTTGCCAAGACCACCCACGGCCGTCTCCTGCAGCAGTTTGGCGATCTGGAAGGCGAAAGAGGCAAGGGCATGCTGCTGGATGCTCTGGTCTTGCCGGATCGGAATCTGGACATTGTCGCAGCTTTCTCTGCTGAGGATCTGGAGGATGACCGTCTTCACCAGCCCGGGCCGCGTCTGCTCAAGGATCTGTTGACCTGGGCTGAGCATCCTGACGCGGAGCCGGTCCGGCCCGAGCAGGCCGAGCAGTCCACCAATGTGCTCTTCCGGGATTTGGCCCAGCGGCTGCGGACCCGAGGATTGGATGTTGCCCTGGATTACGGTTATGACCAGGCACCTCGAATTCCATTGGTGGTGGGGCTCAAGAACAAGCCCTATGCCTTGGCCGTGCTGACCGACGATGCCGAGTTCATGCACACCCAGTCCACCAGGGAGCGTCACCGGTTCACCACCGAGGACCTGCAGTATCTTGGCTGGTCGGTCATGACGGTCTGGAGCGTTTCGGCCTTTGTCAACCCTGATAAGGAAGCCGATAGGATCGTCGCTCGCCTTGCCGATATCTACCATCAGGCGCGTTGATGGCGGATGATCAGCCAGACCGAGGAAATCAGGCCGGTAATCCTGCAGCTTCACGCCGACGTCGGCATCGCCGGGTGGTTCGCCCAGGCACGGAACGGTTCGATGTTGACGGCATCGAGGAGGATC
>NZ_JBVPQK010000305.1:0-3161 GCF_058197115.1 Bifidobacterium sp. POST2/T3 (B1) | reverse complement strand
ACGCCCAGACGATAGCCCATGGCTCCGGCACCGATGACCGTATAACGCATCGAAACACACCCTCTTTGTTCTCTTGAATAGACGACGCACCTCCGGGGACCGGCCCGGGGGATACCAAGCAGTATGCCGAGACGGCAGAAGGGAACCAAGGCAACGGTCGCATGGTGGACATAAGGACCGGAATATGCCCGGATTTCTGCACCTTGGAGGACTTGGCCGCATACGCGGACATCCTGCAATCCCGATGAAAACGTCGACCTAGGCTGGAACCCATGCAGAAAGAACAGAGAGGAGCCGGAAAGATGGACCGGCGGACCCTGGCCATCCTGGTCCTGGTGGGCGTAATCAGCGGATTCCTGTCGGGGATGTTCGGCATCGGAGGCGGATCGATCATCGTGCCTGCCCTGGTGTGGACCGGACTGCAACAACGGCAGGCCTCGGCCACCTCACTGGCCTCCATGATCCCCATGTCGCTGGCCGGCGTGGCATCCTACGCCCTGGGCGGGCATGTGGACTGGCTGGCCGCCCTGCTGCTGGCCGTGGGCACGGTCATTGGGGCACAGATCGGCACCTGGCTGCTGGACCGGCTTCCTGAGGTGATACTCAGATGGCTCTATGTGGGCTTCCTGATGGCGGTCATTGCCCAGCAGCTGCTGTCCACGCCCTCCAGGGAGAGCAGCATCCAGCTGAGCCCGGCAGTGGCCTTGATCATTCTGCTGGTCGGCATCCTGATCGGAACCCTGTCAGGGCTGCTGGGCGTAGGCGGCGGAGCCATCGCGGTGCCGGCCTTGGCCCTGCTGGGCGCCAGCGACCTGATCGCCAGGGGGACCTCCCTGCTGGCCATCCTGCCCAGTTCCTTGTCAGGAACGTTCACCAACCTGCGACACCACCTGGTCCATGCCGGTCAGGGGCTGCTTCTGGGAATCGTGGCTGCTCTGACCACGCCGGTGGGCACCTGGGCGGCCTCAGGTGTCAGCGCGCGAATGGGTGCCAATTTGTTCGCCGCCTACCTCTGCCTGATTGTTTTGCGCTGCATCTGGGCGGCTCTCCA
Source organism: Bifidobacterium sp. POST2/T3 (B1) (assembly GCF_058197115.1). Classification (NCBI taxonomy): domain Bacteria; kingdom Bacillati; phylum Actinomycetota; class Actinomycetes; order Bifidobacteriales; family Bifidobacteriaceae; genus Bifidobacterium; species Bifidobacterium sp. POST2/T3 (B1). The sequence goes on along the minus strand of NZ_JBVPQK010000305.1, from coordinate 2,110 downwards.
GGTTACCCCGGCCTTCCAGCGGTACAGGGCCAATCACCACCACCACTGAAAAACGGGACTCAGTCCTGGCGGTGTTGGGCGAAGAAGTCGGCAAGAATACCGGCGCACGCCTGTTCGCACACACCACCCAGCACCTCGACCTTCGTTCCGGTGTGCGGATCACGAGGGAGATCCCAGACCGATCCGCAGGCACCCATCTTGGGATCCCAGGCACCGAAGACCACCCTGCTGAAATGGCAGGCCATCAGGGCTCCAGCACACATGGGGCAGGGTTCCAGGGTCACGACCATGGTGCATCCTGCCAGATCCCAGCCCGCGTCGGATTTCCCGATGGCCTCCATCTCGGCATGAGCCAGGGGACGGCCCAGGGCCTGCCGCTGGTTGAAGCCCCGGCCGATGACCCGGTCCGAGGTATCCAAGACCAGGGCGCCCACGGGCACGTCCCCTCGGTCTCCGGCCAGGCCGGCCAGCCGCAGGGCCTCCTCCATGGACGCCTTCCACCGTTCTTGCACGGGTTCAGTCTGGCAGTCCAGCCCGACAGGTCAGTTCAGTTGATCATGCCTGCGATGCGGCGGCGCACATGGTGCAGATGGCCCTTGGTCCGCCCCGATGTGTCGATGCCACGCTTGGCCAGGAAGGCACGAACCATCTTGTCGCCTTCGCTGAAAATCAGGACCGTCAGTCCAATCCCCAGGCAGATGAGCCACTGGCTTGCGCTCAAGGGGGCCATGCCCAGAACGCCCGCAACCGGAGCAAGATACATGGCCCCCGCATGGATGCCCAGGGCCACGAACGAGGCCACCAGAAGGAAGATGTTGTCCAAGGGGTTGAGCTGGAAGATCAGCCTGTTCTCGGACCGGGCCGACATGGCGACGAAGAAGTTGAAGAGAACCAGCAGAGTCAGGGCGATGGTCCGGGCGTGGGCCAGATCCATTCCCGCGTTGATGTTCAAGCGGAAGAGGACCAGGATGCAGGTGGCCATCCAGAGCCCGCAGACGGCAAGTCGCTCCCAGAGCACCCGCGAGAGCAGACCCTCTCCAGACGAACGCGGGGGCGACTCCAGCTCATCCCCATTGCCAGGTTCGAATCCCAGGGCGATGTCCTGGACACCGTTGGTCACGAAGTTGATCCAGAGCATCTGCAGGGGCAGGAAGAGCAGGGGCTCCTCGGAGATTACATTGACCCCCACGGCGATCATGGCGGCTGCAGCCGTGGACAGGAGGAAGTAGGCGGACCCGCGGATGGCCTTGAAGATGACCCTTCCCTGGCGCACGGCCTGGGTGATGGTGACGAAGTTGTCGTCGGTCAGGACCACATCGCTGGCCTCACGGGCCACGTCGGTGCCGGAACGGCCCATGGCGATGCCTACCGAGGCAGCCTTCAGCGCCGGGGCGTCATTGACGCCGTCGCCGGTCACAGCCACCACATGGCCTTCGTCCTGCAGGGCCTCCACAATGCGTAGCTTGTCCTGGGGGGAGACGCGGGCGGCGATGGAGGTCTCACGCAGACGGGCCCGGAGGACCTCGTCGCTCATCTCCAGCATCTCGCTGCCGGTCAGCGCCTGATCGGTGTGCTCCAGACCCAGGCGCCGGCCTATGGCGGCTGCGGTCACCGGGTGATCGCCGGTGATCATGACCACGCGGATACCAGCCCCGGCGCATTCGGCGATGGCCTCGCGCACGCCGGGTCGAGGCGGGTCGAGCATGCCCTCAAGTCCCAGGAAGGTCAGGTCGTCGGGTCGACGGCGGGAGGCGGGATCCTGATCAGGGGAAAGGACCCTGCTGGCCACGCCTATGACACGCAACCCCTGGGAGCCCATGGCTTCGTAGGACTTGTGGACAGCCTGGGTGTCCAGGGGGACGACTTGGCCATCCGGGTCCAGCATGGTTCGGCTCATGGCCATGACCGCGTCCGGGGCTCCCTTGACATATTGGGTCAAGGTGCCGTCTGGACTGCGGCGGATGGTCATGGAGTGGAGCAGCTCCGGCTCGTAAGGGGTCTCCATGACGATAGGAGCGTCCAAGTCTTCGGTAGTCACGGCCCCGGTCTGGTCGGCCAGGCGGGCCATGGCCATATCGACCGCGTCGCCGCTGTATTCGATGCCGCCTTG
>NZ_JBVPQK010000304.1:0-3190 GCF_058197115.1 Bifidobacterium sp. POST2/T3 (B1) | reverse complement strand
CCTCCATCGGCCAATGCCTTCACTCATCTACTTCCGGGTGCCGTATGTTGCTGTTCGCGCACACGTGCGACGACAACCGTAGCACTCTCCCCCCACACTCGGCAGGGGCGATTCAGACCGCGACACACCATTAGCTTAATCCCGGTCTGGCACCATCCGTCGGACCTCCTTTACAAGCCGTAAACCCGGCGCGTGGTGGCTGCCGTCGCTTTAGCCACCTGGGCCAGGGGGCAATCCAAGGCATCGGCCATGGCCCGGAGGGTATAAGGAATCATGTAGGGGGAGTTAGTGCGTCCCCTGTAGGGCATAGGACTCAGGTATGGTGCATCGGTCTCCACCATGATGTGGTCCATGCCGACCACGGACAGGGCCTGGCGGATTCCCTCGTTGCCCTTGTAGGAGACCGTCCCTGAGAAACTTAGATACCAGCCGTGCTCGGCGACAACTTGAGCCATCTGCGCATCCCCCGAATAGGAGTGGAAGATCGTGCGCTCGGGAGCGCCATCCTCCAGCAGGGTCTCAATGACCTGCCGGTGGGCGTCGCGGTCGTGGATCTGCATGGGCAGATCCAGCTCCTTAGCCAGGGCGATGTGATCGCGGAAGGCCTGCCGTTGAATCTCTTCGGCTCCATGTCCAGTTCGGAAGAGGTCCATGCCCGTCTCCCCGATGGCCACCACCTGGTCGGGATACGCGTGAACCAGGCGGGCAACCTCTTCAAGCGCCTGCTCGAAAGAAACTTCATGCCAGGGCTGATATTTCAGAGGCAGTCCGTCCGGTCCCGGCACCCCTCGGTGGCCGTGCAGGACGGCTTCATTGGGATGGATGGCCAGGGCCGCGTGGACCACCCCGGGATGTGCCAGGGCCAGGTCCACCGCCGTCTGCAGATTGGGCAGTTCACAGCCCACGTCGATAGCACCGACCACGCCTACTGCCCGGGCCCTTTCCAGCTGCTGGTCGACCGAGCGGACGGGGACCGGATCCTGCCCGCGCTCCCTGGCCTGCCGATCCATCTCCTGGGCAAAGGGGACCACAGAAGCCATGTGGGTGTGATCGTCGATGACTCCAATGCCTTCGGGCAGCGGCTCGGGGTCGGGAGCCCAGCTGCGGTCACGGTGATGTCTGCTCATGATCCACAGTCTAAGGTCCAGTGCGACCCAAACTGCGACCCGCCCGGACGGACGGTGCCGACAAATGGAACGCCGGCCGCTAGAATCGCCCATGACGGCCATGGAACGGCCGGAACGGAAGGGCAAAGAAGCGCCCGCCGCCACGGTACCGTTGCCGTAAGCAGGAAAGGTGGAACATGTCTACGGATTGGCAACCCTCGTTCGAGGCGACCAGCGCCTACCTCTTCGTCCACTTCACTGGGCACGAACAGGCCGAGACGGACGAGCAGCTCTACTTCGCCCTCAGCCGCGATGGCCTGCACTGGCATGACCTGCGGGCCCAAGGAGACCCGGTGCTGACCTGGAGCGAAGGCGAAGGTGGCGTGCGCGACCCCTATGTCGTGCGAGGACCTGACGGTCTCTTCCATATCATCGCCACCGACCTGTCCGTCTACCACAGGGGCGGCTGGCAGGAAGGCCGGGCCACCGTGGACGGATCCACCGGCCTGGTCATCTGGGATTCGCCTGACCTGGCCCACTGGGGCAGACCGCGCCTGGTGGATGTGGCCTCGGCCATTCCCAAGGCCGGCATGGCCTGGGCGCCGGAGGCCTGCTGGGATGCCGACAGGAAGCAATGGATAGTCTTCTGGGCCACGGCTGCCGCCAACAGCGCCGAGGATCCGGCCGCATCCGACCTGGCCAACGAGCTGGGCGACGGCATCAACATGTACTACGCCACCAGCGCTGACCTGATCACCTTCTCCCGCCCGGTGAAGTGGATCGACCGCGGCAACGGGATCATCGACACAACCATGCTCAAGGCGCCCGACGGCTGGTGGTACCGGGCCTCCAAGGATGACCAGATCACCCTGGAACGCACCCGGAACCCCTATGCGGTCACCCATGAGTTGGTGCGCACGGACGATGACCAAGCCTGGTCCTACTTGTCCAATCTGACCGACATCTTCGGCCAGGGACGCTACTCCTCGCGTTATCTGGAGGGCCCCGAACTCTTTCTCTACAACGATGCTGACGCCACAGGATCCGACGGCCGGGCCATGCCTTTCGGCCTGATCTGTGACCAGTTCGCCGAGGGCCGGGGCTACCTGCCCTTCCGTTCGGCTGATCTGTCTTCCAGAGAGCAGCAGGACTGGGCCCTAGTCACGGACATGAACTTCGGCCGGCTGACCAAGCGGCACGGATCCATCATGCCCATTACCGAGAGCGAGTATCGGATTCTGAAGCGGACCCTGACCCGCTAAGCGGCTTCTTGGCGGGTTCGAGCACGCGCAGGTCCATACCTGTCAACCATATCCGGAAATAGTCGGGCGACACGGCTGCCAAGAGCGGCGCAGCCAGACCCGGCCAAGTGCAGTAGGCCCAGCCCATCATCATGACAGTGGGAGGCGCACCCCACCGCTAGATCAGATCGTCAGTGGACCAAATTGCTGCCATAGCGGTACCAGTGCTCCCAGCCATTACCCTGCGCGACTGATCGTCGTCGAACAGCCACAGATCGGTACCATGCCATAAACCCGACCGTTGCGCGGGCAACGCACCATGTGGGGAATCCCGCAGGCAAGTGATGCCCAGTGCGAGGTCAGCAGCTTCCTGCCTCCGTACAGTGAATCCCAGCTCATGGACTCGTCACCTCACGACAGGTCAAAATGGAGGCACGGCATACCCAGACGGGTCTTCAATGAAGTGCACTATCAGATACCCGTAAGGGTCGGCCCCATCGACGGCCTGGCAGCCGATCCTGTTGGTTTTGCACTTGTCGCCAATGCTGCCGAGATATCGATAACGAATGGGTCAGTCTGCTATTGGGCAGAGGCAACCGAATCCTCCTGAACCTGGCTGCCTTGTCCCGCATCACCCTCAGCTTTGTTCGTATCGGCATGGTCCGGCTGTGTCGATTGCGTCTGGTCGCCATTGGCTGTGCGGATCATGGCGTACTGGGACTCGTGCAGCCGGTAGTAGGCGCCTCTCTTGGCCAGAAGCTCCTCATGGGTGCCATGCTCCACGATCTGCCCGTGATCGATGTAGAAGATCTGGTCCGCATTTTCGATGGTGGACAGCCGGTG
>NZ_JBVPQK010000303.1:0-3227 GCF_058197115.1 Bifidobacterium sp. POST2/T3 (B1) | reverse complement strand
GCCCTGGTTGTCGCCGGTCAGCATGATGGTCTGGATGCCACGCTCGTTCATGTCGTGGATGGCCTGCTTGGAGCCGGACTTGACCTGGTCGGTCACTGCCAGAACCCCGGCAAGCTTGCCGCCAATGGCCACGAAGATGGTCGTGCGGCCCTGATCCTCCCAGCTGCGGGCAGTACCCAAGAGGGATTGCGCGCCAGCTTGGTCCGCTATTTCGTTCTCGAGTTCGATTCCCTTGCTCTCGAGCAGTCTACGGTTGCCGACAAGAACATGCGGGGTTCCTTTGCCTGCCTCGAAGGAGCCGGAGGGGAAGGTCGCATCGATGCCAGCGCCGGTAACCGAGTCGAAGTCCTTGGCCGGGGCCAGCTCCAGGTTGCGATCCTTGGCAGCCTGGACGATGGCCTGGGCCAGGGGGTGCTCCGAATTGCTCTCGGCGCTCGCGGCCGCCCTGATCAGCAGGTCATCATTGATTCCCTGCACGCTCAGGGCATCAGCCAGTTCAGGCCGGCCTTGGGTTATGGTGCCGGTCTTGTCAAGGACGATGGTGTCGACGTCATGCGCTCCCTGCAGGGCGTCTGCCGACCGGTAGAGTACACCGGCACGGGCACCGCGTCCGGTGCCGATTGTCACGGATAGGGGAGTGGCCAGGCCGAGGGCGCAGGGGCAGGCGATGACCAGGACGGAGACCGCCGCCACGATTCCGTATACTCCGCGGGGCATGGGGCCGAATGCCCACCAGGCCACGAAGGTCCAGAGCGCTACCAGGATGACTCCGGGGATGAAGATTGACGATATTCGGTCGGCCAGTTTCTGAATGGGCGCTTTGGAGGTTTGAGCCGTCTTGACCAGCCGGATGATCTGTGCCAGGACCGTGTCCTGCCCTACCTGGGTGGCCCTGTAGCGCAGGGAGCCCGTGCCGTTGACGGTGGCTCCAACCAGGGAATCGCCCTCCTGCTTGAGGACGGGCATGGGCTCGCCGGTCACCATGGATTCGTCCACTGAGGATGATCCGGAGATGACCTGGCCGTCCACCGGCAGCTTCTCGCCCGGATGGACCTGAATCACGTCTCCGACGACTACATCGTCGACGGCGATTTCCTGGGTGGTCTCCCTGCCACCCTGGTCGGTCCTCACCACGGTGGCGGTCTTGGGCCTGAGTCCGATAAGGGCGCGGATGGCATCGCCGGTGCCGCGCCGGGCTCGTGCCTCCAGGATTTGGCCGAGGATCATCAGGGTAATGATGGTGCCCACGGCCTCGTAATATGGTTCACGGCTTCCCTCAGGCAGGAGTTGCGGGGCCACAGTGACCACCAGTGAGTAGAGGAAGGCTGTGGCAGTGCCCAGGGCGACCAGGGAGTTCATCTCCGGGGCCCGGTGTGCCAGGGCCAGCCACCCGGTGCGGTGGATGGGCCAGCCCGAGTAGAACATGACCGGCAATATCAGGACAAGCTGGACCCAGGGGTTCATCAGAATGTGGGGCATGGGCAGGAACATGCCGAACATGGCTGGTATGAAAACCGGGAGCGTGAAGACCAGGGCTACGATGAATCGCCTGGTCAGGTCACGGATTTCTGCTGTGCGCTCCTGGTCGGCCTCGTCCTGGTCGTTGCCGCCATTGGTCTGGGCGGGCTTGGCGGATTCGGCGGCCTCGGCCTGTGAACGTTCGTCTTGTGACTGGCTGCTTTGTGCTTGTTCGGATTGTGCCTCGGCACCGCCTGTCGCCGGTCCATTGGTGGCCCGGAGCATCCCGTGGAGCATGTTCATTCCGCAGGCGAAGGGATAGTCGCCGGCCTTGGGCGGGGTCAGCTGGACGGTCGAGGTCTGGAAGGCGGGCAAGGTCTTGTCGATATTGAAGTCATTGAAGACCACGTGTGAGGAGCATTCCCCGCTCTCCTGGCGGTCGAAGACCAGCTTGACCGGCCGCCCGGCCTGAACCTGGATCAGCTGAGGGCTGTATCCGCCCTTGACTGTGATGTGGACGGTCTGGACGCCGCCCTCATCCTTGGCCTGGGTGGCCTTTCTGGGCGCGAAGAAGTACCAGATGATGCCCGCCGTGATGACCAGGGCTGCGATAAGGACCAGGATGCTGCTCATGTGGCCCACTATACCCCCCAGGGGTATACTGATAGTGAATTTCGAGATGGGTTTCATGAATTCGAGTTAGTCCCGGCTCCGCCATGAAGGCCATTGACTAGGAATGGAGTAAATCTTGCCCGGATATGCCAACGATAAAAAGCGGACCATCACCAGACTCCGGCGTGTCGAGGGCCAGGTCAGAGCCATCGAGCAGATGGTCGAGTCAGACACCTACTGCATTGACATCCTCACCCAGATTGCCGCCTCGACCAGCGCCCTGAAGTCGGTGGCTCTGACCCTGCTGGACGACCACATGAACCACTGCGTCCGCGAGGCTGCCGAAAAGGGAGGCGAGGAGGCCGACGAGAAGATGCAGGAGGCTTCCGATGCCATAGCCCGCCTGGTCCGTTCCTAGCAGCCTTCGTCAGACAGGTTTTATCCGCCCTGGAATAGCAGCCCATAAGCAACGGGTATAGGCATTCTTCCGGGAATCGCTGGACTTCCGCTTCTTTCCTGTTAGATTGAACCCAACCCCAGACCGTTCGGTCCTGGTGAGAAGAAATCGATGAGGGAGAGGCAATGTCGGAAACAAGTTGGGATTGGGCGGCCCTGATAGTGGTCGTCATTCTCTTTGCGGGGCTGGCCCTGCTGAGCAGGAAGACCAAGGTCAACTTCAGTTGGCGGGTCATCATAGCGACGGTACTGGGAATACTGGTAGGTGTGGGCTTCTCCGGTCACACCACCTATGTGGGGGCATTCGGCAACGTCTGGTCCGAGGTCATTTCGGCCCTGGTGGTGCCCCTTCTGCTCTTCAGCATCATTGCCAGCATCAGCCGTATCGGAGGGTCTGGTCGGCTGAAAAGCATCAGTGTGAAGACCATCGTTCTGCTGCTGGTCAACACCTTCACAGCCGCCGTGATAGCCCTGGTTTTGGGGCTGCTCTTCCAGGTCGGCAAGGGGTTCAACCAGGCCCTGCCTAAGGAGGCCAAGCCTCACGAGGTGCCAGGGGTGCTCGATACCCTGGTCGGTCTCTTCCCCTCGAATCTGGCGGCAAACTGGGCCCAGAACCAGGTTATCCCTGTCGTGATCTTCGCCATCCTCCTGGCGGTCTCTCTGAACAAGGCTGCCTCAACCCCGCGCGGCGAGCAGAGCGT
>NZ_JBVPQK010000302.1:0-3232 GCF_058197115.1 Bifidobacterium sp. POST2/T3 (B1) | reverse complement strand
GCCCTGGTTGTCGCCGGTCAGCATGATGGTCTGGATGCCACGCTCGTTCATGTCGTGGATGGCCTGCTTGGAGCCGGTCTTGACCTGGTCGGTCACGGCCAGGACCCCGGCAAGCTTGCCGCCAATGGCCACGAAGATGGTCGTGCGGCCCTGATTCTCCCAGCTGCAGGCAGTGTCCAAGAGGGATTGCGCGCTAGCCTGGTCCGCTATTTCGTTCTCAAGTTCGATTCCCTTGCTCTCGAGCAGTCTGCGGTTGCCGACAAGAACATGCGGGGTGCCTCTGCCTGCCTTAAAGGAGCCGGAGGGGAAGGTCGCATCGATGCCAGCGCCGGTAACCGAGTCGAAGTCCTTGGCCGGGACCAGCTCCAGGTTGCGATCCTTGGCAGCCTGGACGATGGCCTGGGCCAGGGGGTGCTCGGAATTGCTCTCGGCGCTCGCGGCCGCCTTGATCAGCAGGCCTTCATCCATCCCCTGCACGCTCTGGACATCAGCCAGTTCAGGTCGGCCCTGGGTGATGGTGCCGGTCTTGTCGAGGACGATGGTGTCGACGTCATGCGCTCCCTGCAGGGCCTCCGCCGACCGGTAGAGCACGCCGGCACGGGCGCCGCGTCCGGTGCCGATCGTCACAGATAGCGGAGTGGCCAGGCCCAGGGCGCAGGGGCAGGCGATGACCAGGACGGAGACCGCCGCCACGATTCCATATACGCCGCGGGGCATGGGGCCGAACGCCCACCAGGCCACGAAGGTCCAGAGCGCTACCAGGATGACCCCGGGAATGAAAATAGACGATATGCGGTCGGCCAGCTTCTGGATGGGTGCCTTGGATGTCTGAGCCGTCTTGACCAGCCGGATGATCTGTGCCAGGACCGTGTCCTGCCCTACCTGGGTGGCCTTGTAGCGCAGGGAGCCCGTGCCGTTGACGGTGGCTCCGACCAGGGAATCACCCTCCTGCTTGAGGACGGGCATGGGCTCGCCGGTCACCATGGATTCGTCCACTGAGGATGATCCGGAGATGACCTGGCCGTCCACAGGCAGCTTCTCGCCCGGATGGACCTGAATCACGTCTCCGACGGCCACATCGTCGACGGCAATCTCCTGGGTGGTCTCCCTGCCGTCCTGGCCGGTCCTCACCACGGTGGCGGTCTTGGGTCTCAGTCCGACAAGGGCGCGGATGGCATCGCCGGTGCCGCGCCTGGCCCGTGCCTCCAGGATTTGGCCGAGGATCATCAGGGTGATGATGGTGCCCACGGCCTCGTAATATGGTTCGCGGCTTCCCTCAGGCAGGAGTTGCGGGGCCACGGTGACCACCAGTGAGTACAGGAAGGCTGTCGCAGTGCCCAGAGCGACCAGGGAGTTCATCTCCGGAGCCCGGTGTGCCAGTGCCAGCCACCCGGTGCGGTGGATGGGCCAGCCCGAGTAGAACATCACCGGCAATATCAGGACCAGCTGGACCCAGGGGTTCATCAGAATGTGTGGCATGGGCAGGAACATGCCGAACATGGCTGGGATGAAAACCGGGAGCGTGAAGACCAAGGCTACGATGAATCGCCGGGTCAGGTCGCGGATTTCTGTCGTGCGCTCTTGATCCGCCTCGTCCTGGTCGCTGCCGCCAGTGGTCTGGGCTGATTTGGCAGCCTCGGCGGGTTCGGTCTGTGGGCGCTCGCTTTGTGACTGGCTACTTTGTGCTTGTTCGGATTGCGCCTCGTCGCTGCCGCTCGTCGGTCCATCGGTGGCCCGGAGCATCCCGTGGAGCATGTTCATCCCGCAGGCAAAGGGATAGTCGCCGGCCTTGGGCGGAGTCAGCTGGACGGTTGAGGTTTGGAAGGCGGGCAAGGTCTTGTCGATATTGAAGTCATTGAAGACCACGTGTGAGGAGCATTCCCCGCTTTCCTGGCGATCGAAGACCAACTTGACCGGCCGCCCGGCCTGAACCTGGATCAGCTGGGGGCTGTATCCGCCCTTGACCGTGATATGGACGGTCTGGACGCCGCCCTCATCCTTGGCCTGTGCGGCCTTTCTGGGTGCGAAGAAGTACCAGATGATGCCCGCGGTGATAGCCAGGGCTGCAATAAGGACCAGGATGTTGCTCATGTGGCTCACTATACCCCCCAGGGGTATACTGATAGTGAATTTCGATATGGGTTTCATGGATCCGGGTCTGTCCAGGCTCAGCCATGAAGGCCATGGAATTAATAGGAATGGAGTAAACCTTGCCCGGATATGCCAACGACAAAAAGCGGACCATCACTAGACTCCGGCGTGTCGAGGGCCAGGTCAGGGCCATTGAGCAGATGGTCGAATCGGATACCTACTGCATCGACATCCTCACCCAGATTGCAGCCTCGACCAGCGCCCTGAAGTCGGTGGCTCTGACCCTGCTGGACGACCACATGAACCACTGCGTCCGCGAGGCTGCCGAAAAGGGAGGCGAAGAGGCCGATGAGAAGATGGAGGAGGCCTCCGAGGCCATCGCCCGCCTGGTCCGTTCTTAGAAACCCTCGCCAGACAGGTCCAATCCGTCCAAGAATAGCAGTTCATAAGCAACGGGTATAGGCATTCTTCTAGGAATCGCTGGACTTCTGTCTTTCTCCTGTTAGATTGAAACCCAACCCTAGGCCGTTTGGCCCTGGGGAGGAGAGATTGATGAGGGAGAGGCAATGTCGGAAACGAGTTGGGATTGGGCGGCCCTGATAGTGGTCGTCATTCTCTTTGCGGGGCTGGCCCTGCTGAGCAGAAAGACCAAGGTCAACTTCAGTTGGCGGGTCATTATTGCGACGGTGTTGGGAATCCTGGTGGGTGTGGGCTTCTCCGGTCACACGACCTATGTGGGGGCATTCGGCAACGTCTGGTCCGAGGTCATTTCGGCCCTCGTGGTGCCCCTCCTGCTCTTCAGCATCATTGCCAGCATCAGCCGTATCGGTGGGTCTGGTCGGTTGAAGAACATCAGTGTGAAGACCATCGTTCTTCTCCTGGTCAACACCTTCACAGCCGCCGTGATCGCCCTGGTTCTGGGGTTGCTTTTCCAGGTCGGCAAGGGGTTCAATCAGGCCCTGCCCAAGGGGGCCAAGCCTCACGAGGTGCCAGGGGTGCTCGATACTCTGGTCGGCCTCTTCCCCTCGAATCTGGCGGAAAACTGGGCCCAGAACCAGGTCATTCCTGTCGTGATCTTCGCCATCCTCCTGGCGGTCTCTCTGAACAAGGCTGCCTCAACCCCGCGCGGCGAGCAGAGCGT
>NZ_JBVPQK010000301.1:0-3265 GCF_058197115.1 Bifidobacterium sp. POST2/T3 (B1) | reverse complement strand
ACCAAGAAGGATGTCTACAAGAAGATGACCATGTTCTGGTCCAAGATCTTCCTGCTCTCCTTTGCGGTCGGTGTGGTCACCGGTATCATCCAGGAGTTCCAATTTGGCATGAACTGGTCCAACTACTCCAGGTTCATGGGTGACATCTTCGGAGCCCCCCTGGCCATCGAGGCTCTGCTGGCATTCTTCCTAGAATCAACTTTCATCGGTGTGTGGATGTTCACGTGGAATAGGTTCAAGCCGGCCGTGCATGCGGTCTTCATCTGGCTGACCTTCCTGGGTTCCTCCATGTCGGCCATCTGGATTCTGGCTGCCAACAGCTTTATGCAGCACCCGGTCGGATTTGAGATCAACCAGGCCACCGGCCATGTGCGGCTGCGCAGTTTTGGTGACGTCATATCCAATCCCCAGCTGTGGATTGAGTTCCCCCACGTCTTCTTTGCCGCCGTCTGCACAGGGGCCTTCGTGGTCATGGGTTGCAGTGCCTTCAGCCTGCTGAGGATGCATATGGGAAACAAGGACAAGGCCGTGGCCGCTGTCGAGGCCGACTCCGAGAAGCAGGCCAAGGTCAACCTGTTCACCAAGTCCATCCGTCTGGCCGCCCTGATCGGGCTTATCGGCTCAATCTGCGTGATCACCTACGGTGATTTGCAGGGCAAGTACATCGTGACCGATCAGCCCATGAAGCTGGCCGCCACCGAGGGCATCTACGAGGACACCGGTGATCCCGCTCCTTGGAATGCCGTGGCTCTGATCAATGAGAAGGACCATAAGATCGAGGGGTCCATCGAGATTCCCGGAGCCATGTCACAGCTGGCTTACGGCAAGAAGACAGGCGCCGTCAAGGGCATGAACACCGTCAACAAGGAGCTGCACGAGAAGTACGATGCCAAGTACGGCAAGGACATGAACTACTACGTGCCTGTCACCACCCTATTCTGGGTCTTCCGCTTGATGGTCGGGATCGGGTTCGCCTTTGCCCTGATATCTGCACTGGTGCTGTGGTTTACTCGCAAGAAGAAGAACACGCTCTTCACCACGCGTTGGAAGCTCTGGATCATGGGCATCTTCACCTTTGCCCCCTTCGCCGCGACGACCAGCGGCTGGCTGGTGACCGAGCTGGGACGCTATCCATGGCTGGTCTATGGTTACCAGACCATCGCTGATGGAGTTTCGCCCACAAGCACGGTGCCGAACCTGCTCTTCACCTGCATTGTCTACTTCCTGCTCTTCCTGGTTCTGGGCGGAGTCATGGTCTTCTACACCAGGAGGACCCTGCACCAGGGGCCCTTCTACAAGCCGGATGATGGCAATGGGCCGCAACCTGCCAAGGTGCATGGCGCACCGGCTCGGGTAGCCCTGGCCTGATGCTCGACTAACCTTAAACACTTCCTTCCCCTTCGGTAAATCCCCCGCTTCGAACTGTATGGTTCGGAACGGGGGATTTGCTGTCCTAAGGGTTTGCCACGACGGCGGACGACGGTGAGATTCGGAAAAGAGAGCAATGCCGAGCATGAAGCGACAGATGTGATGCATGTTCGGCGTATGCCTGATACTAGACCTGCTTCACTCGTTCAGGTTCGGTCAGACTTGGGCTGTCAGCCTGACTGTAATCCGCTGCAACAGGTCGCGCACGCCTTTGTCGATGGAAGAATCCTCCAGGCTGTCCGAAGCTCGTCGCAGATAGTCCTTGGCGGTTTGCCGACTGCTCTCCATCAGCTTGGGGTGGGCTTTGAGATAGTCGACCACACGGTCGGGATCGTCCTGCTGGACCAAGGTTCTGAAGTTTTCATCCTCCTGGAATCCCAGCAGAACCGGCAGAGTGTAGATCCCGTCGCGAATGTCTTCCAGCTTGGGCTTGCCGGTGTCACGATCCAGATCGAAATCATTGATGTCATCGATGATCTGGAAGGCCATGCCTAGATTGCTGCCGAAGTCTCTGGCGGTCTGTTCCAAAGCGGGATCGGTTGGCTGGCCATCAAGGCGGATCCCGGTCAGGCAGGCCAGGCGGAAGAGGGCTGCGGTCTTGCCCGAGATGGCTCGGTCGTAGTCGTTAATGGTTGTATGGATGTGGTGGCGGTCTGACTCTTGGTAGAGTTCGCCGCCTACGATCTCGCAGACCGTGCCGGCCTGCTCGCGGATAAAGGCTGTGTCAGGGGCGATGGAGGCCATGATCTCCATGTAGCGGGAGAGGATCAGATCTCCCAGATAGATGGCGGCCTTGTTGCCCCGCATGGTGTGGACCGTGGGCTTGTTGCGGCGGATGGGGGCGTTGTCCAGAACGTCGTCGTGGACCAAGGTAGCCAGATGAAGCATCTCGATGGCGGCGGCGCCGGTGATGACGGTGTCGTTCAGCTGCCCTCCGGTCCCTGATCCGGACCGAGCAAAGAGGACCACCATGGCGGCGCGAATCATCTTGCCGTGGTTGTCCAGCAGTCGACGGTAATCCTCCTGATAGGGGGCCACATGGGTACGTTCCTGGTGCAGGCGGTCAACGACCCGCTCAAGATCCTTGCGCAACAGGAGCTCTTGTCCTTCTGCCATGGAGGTACGCTCCCTCTATCTCGTTAAGAACCGCAACGTATCCAATATACCAAGACCGGGGCCAGGCCTGAAGATTGTCGGCCTGGTCCTGGCTGTCGCCGTAATCACTGTGGTCAAGCTAACATCAGGTGTCGCTTTGCCGCCATGGCGTTCCGGCCTGGATCCCATTCGTAAGAGGGCTGCACATATCGACCTAGGAGCGAAGCCGGGTGAAGTAGGCTAGACGTATGAGTCAGCATTACCACGCGGATCAGGTCTCCCCACAAGGCAGCGAGGGAGAACATGATCGACCGCTGTCCGTTTCGGCCCGGCTGGGGCGACTTCAGTTCCATTACTCGGGCAAGTTCAGACTTCTGCAGCTGGCCGATGTTCAGGAGGGTCCAAAGGTCTCTCCGGACACAATCAGGCTCATAGCCGCGGCTTGTGATGCGGCAAAGCCTGATCTAGTGGTTTTCTCGGGTAACCAAGTGGCCGGTTATGACACGGCCTACGAGCGCACCTTCCGCAAGAGGCGTTGGAGCACCCCCCTGGACGGCATCTACTCTGCTGGTCTGAGCATGGGTGGCGCCCTGGGGCTTGGGGGAGCCTCCCTGAAGCGCTCATCCAAGCCCCAGGAGAACCAAGCTGCTACGGACCGCCGGGAGCCAGACCGTAGGGATGCCGAGCGTGTACGTCAGCAGAACATCAAGCACACCGAGGATCTGGTCCGTAGAACCGTTGG
>NZ_JBVPQK010000300.1:0-3269 GCF_058197115.1 Bifidobacterium sp. POST2/T3 (B1) | reverse complement strand
CCAACGGTTCTACGGACCAGATCCTCGGTGTGCTTGATGTTCTGCTGACGTACACGCTCGGCATCCCTACGGTCTGGTTCCCGACGGTCCGCAGCAGTTTTGCCATCCTGGGTCTTGGATGAGCGCTTCAGGGAGGCTCCTCCGAGCCCCAGGGCGCCGCCCATGCTCAGACCAGCAGAGTAGATGCCGTCCAGGGGGGTACTCCAACGCCTCTTGCGGAAGGTGCGCTCGTAGGCCGTGTCGTAACCGGCCACCTGGTTGCCCGAGAAGACCACCAGATCAGGCTTTGCCGCATCACATGCCGCGGCTATGAGTCTGATTGTGTCCGGAGAGACCTTGGGACCCTCCTGGACATCGGCCAGCTGCAGAAGTCTGAACTTGCCCGAGTAATGGAACTGAAGTCGCCCCAGTCGGGCCGAAACGGACAGCGGTCGATCATGCTCTCCCTCGCCGCCTTGTGGGGAGACCTGATCCGCGTGGTAATGCTGACTCATACGTCTAGCCTACTTCACCCGGTTTGACTCCCCGGTCGATCTATGCAGCCCCCTTACGAATGAAGCCCATGCCGGAACGTCTTCACAGCACGGCGACACCCTGATGTTAACTTGGCCACAGTGATTACGGCGACAGTCAGGACCGGGCCAACAGTCTTCAGGCCTGGCCCCGGTCTTGGTATATTGGATACGTTGCGGTTCTTAACGAGATAGAGGGAGCGTACCTCCATGGCAGAAGGACAAGAGCTCCTGTTGCGCAAGGATCTTGAGCGGGTTGTCGACCGTCTGCACCAGGAGCGTACCCATGTGGCTCCCTATCAAGAGGATTACCGTCGTCTGCTGGACAATCATGGCAAGATGATCCGCGCTGCCATGGTGGTCCTCTTTGCTCGTGCCGGAGCACGAACCGGAGGGCGCCTGGACGACACCGTCATCACCGGCGCCGCCGCCATCGAGATGCTTCATCTGGCTACTTTGGTCCACGACGACGTTCTGGACAATGCCCCCATCCGCCGCAACAAGCCCACGATCCACACCATCCGGGGTAACAAGGCCGCAATCTATCTAGGAGATCTGATCCTTTCACGCTATATGGAGATCATGGCCTCCATCGCCCCTGACACAGCCTTTATCCGCGAGCAGGCCGGCACGGTCTGCGAGATCGTAGGCGGCGAACTCTACCAAGAGTCAGACCGCCACCACACACATACAACCATTAACGACTACGACCGAGCCATCTCCGGCAAGACCGCAGCCCTCTTCCGCCTTGCCTGCCTGACTGGGATTCGCCTTGATGACCAGCCGACTGACCCCGCTTTGGAGCAGACCGCCAGAGACTTCGGCGGCAATCTAGGCATGGCCTTCCAGATCATCGATGACATCAACGACTTCGATCTGGATCGCGACACCGGCAAGCCCAAGCTGGAGGATATTCGCGACGGGATTTACACTCTGCCGGTTCTGCTGGGGTTCCAGGAGGACGAAAACTTCAGAGCCTTGGTCCAGCAGGACGATCCCGACCGTGTGGTCGACTATCTCAGAGCCCACCCCCAG
This sequence comes from Bifidobacterium sp. POST2/T3 (B1), assembly GCF_058197115.1. Lineage (NCBI taxonomy): Bacteria > Bacillati > Actinomycetota > Actinomycetes > Bifidobacteriales > Bifidobacteriaceae > Bifidobacterium > Bifidobacterium sp. POST2/T3 (B1). The sequence goes on along the minus strand of NZ_JBVPQK010000300.1, from coordinate 1,722 downwards.
CTGATGGAGAGCAGTCGGCAAACCGCCAGGGACTATCTCGGACGGGCTTCGGAAAGCCTGGAGGATTCCCACATCGACAAAGGCGTGCGCGACCTGTTGCAGCGGATTACAGTCAAGCTGACAGCCCAGGTCTGACCGAACCTGAACGAGTGAAGCCAGTCTGATATCAGATATACGCCGAACATGCATTACATCCGTCGCTTCATGCTCGGCATTGCTCTCTTTTCCGAATTTCACCACTGTCCGCCGCTGATGGCAAACCCCCCTATGACAGCAAATCCCCCGTTCCGAACCATGCAGTCCGAAGCGGGGGATTTACCGAAGGGGAAGGAAGTGTTTAAGGTCAGTCGGGCATCAGGCCAGGGCTACCCGGGCCGGTGCGCCATGCACCTTGGCAGGCTGTGGCCCATTGCCGTCATCCGGCTTGTAGAAGGGTCCCTGATGCAGGGTCCTCCTGGTGTAGAAGACCATGACTCCGCCCAGAACCAGGAAGAGCAGGAAGTAGACAATGCAAGTGAAGAGCAGGTTCGGCACCGTGCTGGTGGGCGAAACCCCATCGGCAATGGTCTGATAACCGTAAACCAGCCATGGATAACGTCCAAGCTCAGTCACCAGCCAGCCACTGGTCGTCGCAGCGAAGGGGGCGAAGGTGAAGATGCCCATAATCCAGAGCTTCCAACGCGAGGTGAACAGGGTGTTCTTCTTCTTACGTGTGAACCAGAGCACCAATGCTGATATCAAGGCAAAGGCAAACCCGATTCCGACCATCAGGCGGAAGACCCAGAATAGGGTGGTGACAGGCACATAGTAGTTCATGTCCTTGCCAAACTTGGCGTCGTACTTCTCGTGCAGCTCCTTGTTGACGGTGTTCATGCCCTTGACGGCGCCTGTCTTCTTGCCGTAAGCCAGCTGTGACATGGCTCCGGGAATCTCGACGGATCCCTCGATCTTATGGTCCTTCTCATTGATTAGAGCCACGGCATTCCAAGGGGCGGGATCACCCGTGTCCTCGTAGATGGCCTCGGTGGCGGCCAGTTTCATAGGCTGATCGGTCACGATGAACTTGCCCTGCAGATCGCCGTAGGTGATCACACAGATTGAGCCGATAAGCCCGATCAGGGCGGCCAGACGGATGGACTTGGTGAACAGGTTGACCTTGGCCTGCTTCTCGGAGTCGGCTTCGACAGCGGCCACGGCCTGGTCCTTGTTCCCCATGTGCATCCTCAGCAGGCTGAAAGCGCTGCAGCCCATGACCACGAAGGCCCCTGTGCAGACAGCGGCGAAGAAGACGTGGGGGAACTCAATCCACAGCTGGGGATTGGATACGACGTCACCAAAATTGCGCAACCGAACATGGCCGGTGGCCTGGTTGATCTCAAATCCAACCGGATGCTGCATGAAGCTATTGGCAGCCAGAATCCAGATGGCCGACATGGAGGAACCCAGGAAGGTCAGCCAGATGAAGACCGCATGCACGGCCGGCTTGAAACGGTTCCAGGTGAACATCCACACACCGATGAAAGTTGATTCCAGGAAGAATGCCACCAGGGCCTCGATTGCCAGGGGGGCCCCGAAGATGTCACCCATGAACCTGGAGTAATTGGACCAGTTCATGCCGAACTGGAACTCCTGGATGATACCGGTAACCACACCGACCGCAAAGGAGAGCAGGAAGATCTTGGACCAGAACATGGTCATCTTCTTGTAGACATCCTTCTTGGT
>NZ_JBVPQK010000299.1:0-3274 GCF_058197115.1 Bifidobacterium sp. POST2/T3 (B1) | reverse complement strand
ATATCCGGGGTGATCTCAGCCAGGGTGTCACGCTCGGCCATGTAGAAATCCTTGAGGGCGTCGGAGCTGAACCGCTCGAAGTCCAGCATGCGTCCCGGATTCTGGAAATTCCCCTGACCGATGAAACGCGGCGGCAGAATCTGTGAGAAGTCACTCAGCCTCTGCGACCAGAAATCCGTGCCCCAGGCACGGTTGACGGCCTCGATGTCCTTGTAACGGTGGCGGCACCAACGCTGGAAGGCCCTCATGGCATCGTCGGAATAGTCGAAACGATTGTGGCAGCCATATTCGTTGCCCACATGCCAGGCCACCAGGTAAGGGTTATCCCGGTAGTGCTCGGCCATGGCCCGGCAGAGCTTCAAGGCATAGGAGCGGAAGATCGGCGAAGTGGGCCGCCAGTGCTGCCGGGCCCCGGGCCAGACCGTGTCGCCTCGCTCGTCCCTGAGCAGAACTTCGGGATGTGCCTGGGTCAGCCAGAGCGGCGGGGAGGCCGTGGCCGAGGCCAGGTTGACCCCGATGTCCGCCCGACCGAGCCTGTCAATGATCCGGTCCAGCCAATTAAAGTCGAAAACGCCCTCGCTGGGCTCAATGCGCGACCAGGAGAAGACTGCCAGGGCCACCACGTTGACCCCTGCCTTAGTCATCAGCCTGATATCTTCATCCCAGACATCCTCGGGCCACTGGTCGGGGTTGTAGTCGCATCCGTACCAGAGGGACTGCTGACCCTTGAGATGCTTGGGCCATCGATAGGCCCGCCGTGTCGGTTTGCTCATGGGTAGAACCTCCTGGTCCGTCTTGATCCTCGGACGGGGATGCCTGCCGCGTCCACGTCGCCCCGCAGCTCCGGGATCCCCTGACCATTATGTCCCGCCAGGCTGACTGTTCAGGCTTTTTCTTGAGAATCCAAGGGAACAGAGGAGGTGAAGGTGCGCTTAACCCCCGTGAAGGGGTCAGTGAATTCCAGACGACGGGCCACCAATTGCAGAGGCCGGGAGAAGTCGTCATAGGCACGAGTCTGAATCCGGGGGTAGAGATCGTCGCCCACTATGGGCAGGCCCAAAGAGCTCATATGCACCCGAAGCTGATGGGTCTTGCCTGTCTGCGGATAGAGCGTGTAGGTGGCCAGACATCCCTGGCCCGTAGTCAGTTCGATCCCGGTAATGGCATTGACGGGCCCGCGCTCCTCCCAGGCCTGGAGAACCCCTCGGCGTTTGATCACCCGGGAGCGGCGCTCTAATGGGAAGACCCGGGGCGGAGCCAGGTGTCGCACAGTGCCGGTCCGCGGACGAACCATGGGTCGCACCGGCGCCAGACACTGGTAGACCTTGCGCACGCGATGCTCCTGGAAGAGCATCTGGTAGGCCCGCCTGGCAGCCGGATCGCGCACCAGAACCAGCACGCCCGCAGTGGCCCTGTCAAGCCTGTGGGCGGGTATGATGTCGGGCTTCCCGTAGAGCTTTCGTATTTTGATCAACACGGTTTCCGCGTGCCACATCCCCCTAGGCATAGTAGCCAGGAAGTGGGGCTTGTCGACCACAATGATGCGACGGTCCTCATAGATGACTTTGGGCTCGAAGGGGATCTGCGGCTCCTCCAGAACGATCCGATGCCCCCGCTGCTCGGACCCGACGACCACGGACAGCCTCTATTCCACAGTGACCGACTTGGCCAGATTGCGGGGCTTGTCCACATCCAGGCCCTTGAGCCGGGCCATGTCCAGAGCGAACAGCTGCAGGGGGACCACATCCACCAGCGGGCTGATCAGGGTCGGGCAGGGCGGCCGCCAAAAGACCACGTCTGCATAGCGGTCGGCGTCCGGGTCGCCCTCCTCAGCCACGACGATGGTGAAGGCACCGCGGGCCTTGACCTCTTCGATGGCCGAGATGACCTTGTCATGCAGCACGTTGCGGCCCCGGGCGCTGGGGACGATGACCACCACAGGCTCCCCCGGCTCCACCAGGGCGATGGGCCCGTGCTTGAGCTCGCCGGCGGCAAACCCCTCGGTGAAGATGTAGGCGATCTCCTTGAGCTTGAGCGCCCCTTCCAGAGCCACCGGATAGCCCACATGCCGCCCCAGGAAGAGGAAGGAACGGGCCTTGGACATGCGCTGAGCCGTCTGCTCGATGACCTCGGCCTGCCCATCCAGCACTTTCTGGATCTTGGCAGGCATGGCCTTGAGGTTGTCGATGGTCTGGTGGATCTCGTCCCGGTACATGGTTCCCTTGACCTGGGCCAGGTAGAGCCCCAGCAGGTAGGCCGCCACAATCTGGGCCAGGAAGGCCTTGGTGGAGGCCACAGCCACCTCGGGGCCGGCGTGCGTGTAGAGCACGGCATCGGACTCCCTGGGGATGGTCGACCCCTGGGTGTTGCAGATGGCCAGAACCCGTGAACCCTGTTCGCGTGCATGCCGAAGCGCCATCAGCGTGTCCATGGTCTCTCCGGACTGGGATATGGCCACGACCAGGGTGCGCGGGGTCAGAATGGGATCACGGTAGCGGAACTCGTGGGCCAGCTCGACCTCCACCGGGATGCGGACCCAATGCTCGATAGCGTACTTGGCCACCAACCCTGCATAGGAGGCCGTCCCGCAAGCCACAACGATGATCTTGTCGATCTGGCGGAAGACCTCCTCATCGATGTGGACCTCGTCCAGATCCAGGTCGCCTGACTCGTCGTACCGGCCCAGCAGGGTGTTGGAGACCGCCGCGGGGTCCTCGTGGATCTCCTTGTCCATGAAGGAGTCCCATCCGCCCTTTTCGGCAGCCGAAGCATCCCAATCAATGGTGTACCGGCGGGGATGCTCCACAGGATGCCCCTGGAAGTCGGTGACCAGGACCTGGTCCGCGCTGATGCAGACAGCCTGGTCCTGCCCCAGCTCCATGGCCTGACGGGTATAGGCCACGAAGGCCGCTACATCGGATCCCAGGTAGTTCTCGCCGTCCCCAAGGCCGACCACCAGCGGCGAATCGTGTCGGATGCCCACCACCAGATCAGGTTGCCGTGAGTCCACAGCCAGAATGGTGAAAGCCCCTTTGAGCATGCGGGCCAGCCGCCTGATGGCTTCGAAGATGTCGGGCCGGCCAGTGGCATCGATAATCTCCTGGGCGATCTTGCCCAGAAGCTTGGCAGCCACCTCGGTGTCAGTGGAGGATAAGAAGGTGTACCCCTCGGTCTCCAGGTCCAGCCGCAGTCTGGATGCGTTCTCGATGATCCCGTTGTGGATCAGTGCGACCTTGCCGTCACGGCTGATGTGGGGATGGGCGTTGACGTCAGT
>NZ_JBVPQK010000298.1:0-3274 GCF_058197115.1 Bifidobacterium sp. POST2/T3 (B1) | reverse complement strand
ACTGACGTCAACGCCCATCCCCACATCAGCCGTGACGGCAAGGTCGCACTGATCCACAACGGGATCATCGAGAACGCCTCCAGGCTGCGGCTGGACTTGGAGACCGAAGGTTATACTTTCGTGTCCTCCACGGACACCGAGGTGGCTGCCAAGCTTCTAGGCAAGATCGCCCAGGAGATTATCGATGCCACTGGCCAGCCCGACATCTTCGAGGCCATCAGGCGGCTGGCCCGCATGCTCAAAGGGGCTTTTACCATCCTGGCTGTGGATTCGCGGCAGCCCGATCTGGTGGTGGGCATCCGACACGATTCACCGCTGGTGGTCGGTCTTGGGGACGGAGAGAACTACCTGGGCTCCGATGTAGCGGCATTCGTGGCCTATACCCGTCAGGCTATGGAGTTGGGGCAGGACCAGGCTGTCTGCATAAGCGCGGACCAGGTCTTGGTCACCGACTTCCAAGGACACCCGGTGGAGCACCCCCGTCGCTATACCATCGACTGGGATGCATCGGCCGCCGAAAAGGGCGGGTGGGACTCCTTCATGGACAAGGAGATCCACGAGGATCCGGCGGCGGTCTCCAACACACTGCTGGGCCGGTACGACGAGTCGGGCGACCTGGACCTGGATGAGGTCCACATCGACGAAGATGTCTTCCGCCAGATCGACAAGATCATAGTTGTAGCCTGTGGAACGGCCTCCTACGCAGGGCTGGTGGCCAAGTACGCCATCGAGCACTGGGTTCGCATTCCGGTGGAGGTCGAACTGGCCCATGAGTTCCGCTACCGTGATCCCATTCTGACCCCGCGCACCTTGGTCGTGGCCATTTCTCAGTCCGGGGAGACCATGGACACGCTGATGGCGCTTCGGCATGCACGCGAGCAGGGCTCCCGGGTTCTGGCCATCTGCAACACACAGGGGTCCACCATCCCCAGGGAGTCCGATGCTGTGCTTTACACGCACGCCGGTCCTGAGGTGGCTGTGGCCTCCACCAAGGCTTTCCTGGCTCAGATTGTGGCGGCCTACCTGCTTGGGCTCTACCTGGCCCAGGTCAAGGGAACCATGTATCGAGACGAGATTCACCAGACCATCGACAATCTCAAGGCCATGCCTGCCAAGATCCAGAAGGTGCTGGACAGTCAGGCCGATGTCATCAACCAGACGGCTCAGCGCATGTCCAAGGCCCGTTCCTTCCTTTTCCTGGGGCGGCATGTGGGTTATCCGGTAGCCCTGGAGGGGGCGCTCAAGCTCAAAGAGATCGCCTACATCTTCACCGAGGGGTTCGCCGCCGGCGAGCTCAAGCACGGGCCCATCGCCCTGGTGGAGCCGGGGGAGCCTGTGGTGGTCATCGTCCCCAGCGCCCGGGGCCGCAATGTGCTGCACGACAAGGTTATCTCGGCCATCGAGGAGGTCAAGGCACGCGGTGCCTTCACCATCGTCGTAGCCGAGGAGGGCGATCCGGATGCCGACCGCTATGCTGATGTGGTCTTTTGGCGTCCGCCATGCCCGACCCTGCTCAGCCCTCTGGTGGATGTGGTTCCCCTGCAGTTGTTCGCTCTGGACATGGCCCGGCTCAAGGGCCTGGATGTGGACAAGCCCCGCAACCTGGCCAAGTCGGTCACTGTGGAATAGAGGCTGTCCATGGTCGTCGGGTCCGAGGAGCGGGGGCATCGGATCGTTCTGGAGGAGCCGCAGATCCCTTTTGAGCCTAAAGTCATTTACGAAGATCGCCGCATCATTGTGGTCGACAAGCCCCACTTCCTAGCTACCATGCCTAGGGGGATGTGGTACGAGGGTACCGTGCTGATTCGAATGCGCCAGCAGTACGGGGAGCCCGACATCGTACCTGCCCACAGGCTGGACAGAGCCACCGCAGGTGTGCTGGTCCTGGTGCGCGATCCGGCTGCCAGACGGGCCTATCAGATGCTCTTCCAGGAGCATCGCGTGCGCAAGGTCTACCAGTGCCTGGCGCCGGTACGACCCATACTTCATCCGCGGACCGGTACAGTGCAACACCTGGATCCGCCCAGGGTCTTCCCGCTAGAGCGCCGCTCCAGGGTGATCAAACGCCGAGGGATTCTCCAGGCCTGGGAGGAACGCGGACCTGTCAATGCCATTACCAGGGTCGAGCTGACAGCGGGCCAGGGATGTCTTGCCACCTACACGCTCTACCCGCAGACAGGTAAGACCCATCAGCTTCGCGTGCACATGAACGCCCTAGGCCTGCCCATAGTGGGCGACGATCTTTACCCCAGAATTCAGACCCGGTCCTATGACGACTTCTCCCGGCCACTGCAATTGGTGGCTCGTCGCCTGGAATTCACCGACCCATTCACCGGGGTTAAGCGCATCTTCACCTCCTCCGTTCCCTTGGAACCTCAGGGAGAGGCCTGAACAGTCAGCCTGGTGGGACATAATGGTCTGGGGATCCCGGAGCCGTGGGACGACGTGGACGCGGCAGACATCCCCGTCCGAAAATTGAGACGGACCAGGAGGTTCTACCCATGAGCAAACCGACACGGCGGGCCTATCGATGGCCCAAGCATCTCAAGGGTCAGCAGTCCCTCTGGTACGGCTGTGACTACAACCCCGACCAGTGGCCCGAGGATGTTTGGGATGAGGACATCAGGCTGATGACCAAGGCAGGGGTCAACGTGGTGGCCCTGGCGGTCTTCTCTTGGTCGCGCATTGAGCCCAGCGAGGGTGTTTTCGACTTCGATTGGTTGGACCGGATCATCGACAAGCTCGGTCGGGCGGGCATCGGGGTCAACCTGGCCTCGGCCACGGCCTCGCCACCGTTGTGGCTGACCCAGGCCCATCCCGAAGTCCTGCTCAGGGACGAGCGTGGCGACACGGTTTGGCCCGGTGCCCGGCAGCACTGGCGGCCCACCTCGCCGATCTTCCGCTCCTACGCTTTGAAGCTCTGCCGGGCCATGGCCGAGCACTACCGGGACAACCCCTATCTGGTGGCCTGGCATGTGGGCAATGAGTATGGTTGCCACAATCGCTTTGACTATTCCGACGATGCCATGAGGGCCTTCCAGCGGTGGTGCCGCCGCCGCTACAAGGACATCGACGCCGTCAACCAGGCCTGGGGCACGGATTTCTGGTCACAGAAGCTGAGTGATTTCTCGCAGATTCTGCCACCGCGTTTCATCGGCAAAGGGAATTTCCAGAATCCGGGACGCATGCTGGACTTTGAGCGGTTCAGCTCCGACGCCCTCAAGGATTTCTACATGGCCGAGCGTGACACCCTGGCTGAGATCACCCCGGATAT
>NZ_JBVPQK010000297.1:0-3278 GCF_058197115.1 Bifidobacterium sp. POST2/T3 (B1) | reverse complement strand
CTGGCATCGGCCGCCTTCAGACCCATGGATGCGGGCTCCATGTCGATGGGCTGGAAGAAGACCGTGCCGATGTTCAGGGGACCCTTCTGCTGATCGTCGGGCGGAATGGGGATCTCCTCGAACCCGGCCCCCTTGCCCGCCGAGGACTGGGAGGCACCGGAGGCCTCAGGCCCTTGGGCCTCACGGGTGCCTGACCCGCTGGAGCCGCATCCCGCCAGGGCCAGGGTGCCTGAGAGCACCAGCGCGACCAGGGCGGCCAGTTGTCTTTTCTTCATGATTGTCCTTCGCTCTTTGGTGTTTGCATGGATGCCGTGACCTCAGAGGGCACAGCCCCTTCGGCGGCCTGCTCGGCTGCCGTCTGATGGACGGTTGCCGACGGCGACCCGCCGGAGTCCCGATTCGACCGTGATTGCTCCTGCTTGTGCAGGCGGCGGGTCGACACAATTGCCAACACGACCACGACCAGGGCCGCCAGTATCTGGGCGCCGATGGTCTGCGTGTAGGGATACAGCCCGATCCAGTCGCTGGTGGGCACGCCGGGCAGGTAGGTGGCCGGCACCAGGTCGCCCTCGATCAGGGCATGGACGCCGCCCCCGGCGAAGATGACGACCATGACCGCCATGAGCAGGCTGGTGATGATGAAGAAGGGCCGGATGGGAATTTTGACCGAGGTGAAGCGGATGAGCACGAAGACGATGACCAGGACCACGGCGGCAGCCACAAAACCGGTCCAAATCTCCCGTCTGCCACCGGGAGCCATGGCGAAGATGGCCTGGTAGAACATGACCGTCTCCGCCCCCTCCCTGAAGACCGCCAGGAAGGAGAGCAGGGCCAGGGAGATCACGCTGCCCTTCGAGATGGCCGCCACCGTCCGGCTCCGGATGTAGTGGTTCCAGGATTCCACAGAGGACTTGGACAGCATCCAGTTACTGGTGTAGAGCAACATGAGCATGGCCACCAGGGCCACCACGCCCTCCAGGATCTCCTGCTGGGGACCGTTCCCGTTGAAGAGCAGGGTGAAGAGCAGGGCCACCAGCCCGCTGGCCACCAGGCCCGCTGCAATGCCCCAGTAGATGTGCCGAACCTTGTCTTTATGGCCGGACTTGACCAGGTAGGCGATGATGGCCGCCACCACCAGGATGGCCTCCAACCCCTCCCTCAGCAGAACCACAAAGGCCTGGCCGAAGGCGGAGGTCAGGAAGGTCGTCCACCCATTGACCTGGTCCGCAGCGCCTCCGTCCAGAGTGGCTGCGTCCTCGACCAGCATGCTCTTCAGGTCGTTCACCAGGGTCTTGGCGGGTTTGCCCGCCACCATGGCCATCCGGGTCTCCTTGAACTGGTACTCGACCTGGGAGACCCTGTTGCCACTGATGGCATTCATGACGTTCTTTTCGAAGCCCAGCTTTTCGTAATACTGGTAATAGGCCTTGTTGACCAGGTCGGATCCCGCCTGGCCCTGTCCCTTGGACGCTTGGGCGAGCGCCTGGTCGAGAATCGGCGTCATCTCATGGGCCACCTGGGTCCAGGTCCGGTCACCCTTGCCCTTGTTCCGATGCTTCTTGGCCGCGTCCAGCCGTCGACGGTCCGCCTTGATCTGCTCCTGCTGAGCCTTGGCATAGGCACGGGGATTGGCCAGCCCTTGGGTGGCATCCAGCTGGGTGGCCGCAGCGGCCAGATCAGCCTTGAGCTTTTCACTACCCTCGGTCAGGGCCTGCCCGGCATCCGGGGCATAGGCCTGGTTCTGCAGGCCTTGGAACTGCCCGTCCAGGGCGTTGCGCCTATCCTGCCCCAGGGTCGACTCCACGACCGAGACGAATCCGGAGCCCACATAACCCACGTTGTAGGCCCCCATGAATTGCGAGGCAGCCCCGGCGCGATCCCCCCGGGCATAGTCCTTACACCCCCGATCCAGCTGACCAGATATGGAGTCAGCCACCTGGGTCCAGCTGCCATAGTCCGTGGCCCCGCTCGCCGCCATGGCCGATTGCGGGGTCTGCAAGACCAGGAACATCAGGGCCAGCAACAGGCATGAAAGCAGAGAGCCAGCGGTCCTGGCCACTTGCGTCCTGCCGACCTGTGCAACCATGGGCGATGATCTCCTTCGTCAGTCCCTCGTAATCGAACCTGCGAGAAACGAAGGCCGATTTGACAACTACTGAAAAATCAATCTAGCCCAAGCGCAAATGGAAAAACAGACTTGTTTATAGCCTTTTGAGGCCATATAATGCGCCCACGCTCGCAGACGGTCAGTCGACCGACAACGGCTCACCCTTATGCTTCCACAGGCAGATGCCACCGAATACCAGTAGCCAGACCAATCCCAATATGGCTGGATACCGGGTGTCGGGAGCCAGGAAGAGCGAGAGGTAGATCAGGACGAAGAAGGCGATGGCAACGGCTCCAGTCACCCGGTAGGCCGGCATGATGAACCCATCGGGCATGAAGTCCGGGCTGGTCCGGTAGCAGCGGTGAGCAAGCAGGGTCAGGATGTAGATGAAGATGATGACCGCGCTGGAGCAGGAGGTGAACAGGACAAAGGTGTTCTCGAAGCCGGGCAGCATATGCAACACCGGGGATAAGAGGATCAATACCCCGGACAGAACGATGGCCCGGGCGGGCACCTTGCCGCGGCGCGAAATCGTATGGAGGCTGCGCATCACAGGAGAGCGGCCGGCCGCAGCCAGCTGGAAGAGGTTGCGGCCGGCGGAGTAGAGCAGGGAGTTCAGCGAGGAGCTGGCTGCTGTGATGACCACGAAGAAGACCAATGCGGCCGCCCAGTCCACCCCGGCGTAGCGGAAGACCATGACGAAGGGCGACGTGAAGCTGCCGTCAGCGTTGGGGCGGAAAGAGCGCCAGGGCACGATCAGCATGATGGCGACCAGGGCACCCACGTAGAAAATCAGTACGCGCAGGATGATCTGATTGATGGCCTTGGGCAGGACCTTGCGGGGATTCTGGGTCTCGGATACGGTCACCCCTACGAATTCAATCATCTCGTAGGCGAAGAAGACCATCTGGAAGCTCATGAAGAAGGCCATCCACCCGTTGGGCGCCAGACTCAGACCGGTGGTGATGTTGTCAAAACCGGCATGTCCGGCCGGGCTGATCCAATCCTGTCCCGGCATGTGAACCGCCGGATAGTGGAAGCCTGTGATGACCATGACCAAAGCCGTGACGATCATGGCCAGAATCAGGGTGATTTTGATCATGGAGAACCAGAACTCGGTCTCCCCGAAAACCCTCACGGCAATCAGGTTGATGCACACCATGGCCGTCAG
>NZ_JBVPQK010000296.1:0-3283 GCF_058197115.1 Bifidobacterium sp. POST2/T3 (B1) | reverse complement strand
GAGGGTGGGACCATGCAGGAAGAAGTCACAGCGGCAGGCAACGAGATCAGCGACAGCTTCAGAGCCGCCAAGCATCGATCCGACCAGGTGCTGGCCGAACTGGACAAGAATCCTAGCCGCTACACCATGCTGACCGGCGACCGCCCGACCGGCAGGCTTCACCTGGGCCATTATTTCGGCTCCATCCGCGAACGTGTCCAGATGCAGAATCGCGGTGTGCACACCAACATCGTCATCGCCGACTATCAGGTCATCACCGACCGGGACACCACCGAGCATATCCGCGACAACGTGCTCAACCTGGTGCTTGACTATCTGGCTGCGGGCATCGACCCCAAGAAGACCATGATCTTCACCCATTCGTCCACCCCTGCAGAGAACCAGCTGCTGCTGCCCTTCCTCTCGCTGGTTACCGAAGCCGAACTTCACCGCAACCCCACCGTCAAGGCCGAGATGGAGGCCAGCGGCCATGCCCTGACCGGCCTGTTGCTGACATACCCGGTCCACCAGGCCTGCGACATACTCTTCTGCAAGGCCAACGTGGTCCCCATCGGCAAGGACAACCTGCCGCATGTTGAGCTGACCCGGACCATCGCCCGCCGCTTCGACGAGCGCTACCCTGGCCAAGCTCCGGTCTTCCCAGAACCTGATGCCATCCTGTCTGACACCCCGGAAATTCCTGGTCTGGACGGCCGCAAGATGAGCAAGTCCTATGGCAACTCCATCATGCTGGGCGCCACCGCCGAGGAGACAGCCAAGCTGATCCGCAAGTCGCCCACCGACTCCGAACGCAGGATCACCTTCGACCCTGTGAACCGCCCGCAGGTCTCGGCCCTGCTGACCACGGCCGGCCTGGTGACCGACCGCAAGCCCGAGGATATCGCCGAAGAGATCGGCAATGCCGGCTCGGGCGCCCTTAAGGCCTACGTGACCAAGTCCGTCAACGAGTTCCTGGCACCCCACCGCGAGCGCCGTGCCGAGCTGGCCAAGGACATGGACACCGTGCGCGACATCCTGGTCGAGGGCAACAAGCGGGCCAACCAGATAGCCGAGGAGACCCTTGATCAGGTGCGCTCGGCTATGGGCATGCGCTACTAGACGTCGTACCGCCAGGAGCGATCGGTCAGCACCCGGGCCGTGACCAGGCCAATGGGCAGGCAGATGATGACCATGAAGGCCCGGAAGGCCCAGTCCAAGGCGTTAAGCGTATTGAACTGCCCCAGGTAGAACATGGCTCGGTACATATACAGACCGGGCACCATGATGACGATGGATGGCACGGTCAGGCTGATTCTTGGATAGCCCAGGTGAGGCGGCAGCAGGCCGTGGCGGACCGAGGAGCGCCAGACCGTAGCCAGCATGCCGGCCAGAAAGGCACCCAGAAAAGCGGCCATCTCCGGAGGGACATGAAGCAGGTCCTGCATCTCCAGGCGCATGGTGTCGGTCAGAGCGCCGATGACGGCGGCCACCAAGGCCATGCGCTGGGGTGAGTTGAAGAGGACCGAGAAGCCCCAGACCCCGCAGAATGCTGCAATCATGCGCAGTCCGGCCATCAGCAGGGGACTCAGGTTCATCGGTTCAAAGCCCTGGGGGTTGAGCATGACCATCCGCGCCACAGCCCAGCCTCCCAGTGTGGCCACCAGGATGATTGAGAAGGCGTAGGTGATGCGCTGCACCCCCGAGGGAAAGTCCAGCTTGGCGATGTCTAGGCCGCCGGTGACCAGGGGAAAGCCGGGAATGACGAAGAGGATGGCGCCGATATAAGCCGTGTCGTGCTTGAGGGCCACCGGGTCGAAAATACCCACTAGTCTCAGCGTGCCGACGCAGGCCAGGGCGGCGATGATGACCGCCACCCCGGTAGCGAAGAACTGGTTGATCCGCCTGCCCAGCATCTGTCGACGCACCCACTGGCCTATGCCAGCGCCGACAAAAGCCCCGGCCATATCGTAGGGGCCGCCGCCCAGCAGGAAGACGAAGGCTGCGCAGGCCACAGCCGAGGCGAAGCCCGAAAAGAGGGGCGAGTAGAGGGGCTTGCGTCGCTCGATCAGGTCCAGACGCTCATGCGCCTGCCGGACCGTGATGCCACCCCTTGCCTGCGGCTTTGGGGACGCGGATTTGTCAGAGGAGGCAGGCTCATCGGAAAATGCAGCCTTTGCTGAGTCTGTTGCCTCTCTGAGCAATGCGGACCCGTCGGAAGACACCGGCTGTTCGGAGGGTGCCGCACCCTCGGAAGACTTGGCCTTTTCATGTGCTTGGCCTTGGGCTGACGCAGGCCGTCCAGACCCAAGCTGCTCAGACGCGGAGTCGCGCCCTTGGCTGGTTGCAGATGATCCAATGGCTGCACAACCAGCGGCACTCGAATCTGAATTCTCAATCGCGTAGGCAGCAGAAACAGAAGCAGCTTTGGAATCTTCGGAATCCTCCAAGGCTGCGGCGGTCGGCGTGGCCTCCGGCCGAGGCGTGGAGCCTACGGTTCCCAGACCGGCGGCTGTCCTGGTGTCTATGGCCGCCGCATCGATCCGGCTCTGGCTGATCTCGTCCTCGTTGTGTACGGCAGTGGCCACCGCGTCCTTGAGCGCCTTGGCCGCATCCTGGTCCTGGGCCAGCACCTCTTTGACCGCCTTGCGGGCCGCTGCATAGACGTTCGGCTCGTCCAGGTTGTCCACCAGCTCCCGGGAAACCACCGTCATGGCGTGGTAGGTTCCCGCCTGCCCGCACTTGACGCTGAGCCAGTCGGCGAAGTGCTCCAGGAGCCAGATCCGCTCGGTGTTGACCCCGGTGGTGGGCAGGTCCACCACCTCGGTGATCCGAGACACGCCATCCGTGCAGGTGGCCTCGATGTCGGTCAGGTTCACGTCGGCCCGCACATGCACGCCCATGGGGTAGGCAATCCTGTGCATCATCTCGCGTACGCGGAAGCTTCCCGTTCCAGCCCCCAGCTCCAGCATGCCCACCCGCACAATCAGGCTGGTCTTGGCCGCGATGCAGGCCTCGACGATGGGCTTGTCGTAGTCGCGTTCAATATCCTCCATATCCAGTGGGATGGAATGGGTGTGGTACTTGCTTACCCGTCTGACCTCGGCTGCGGCCCTTCCGCGATAGCTGTCCTTGGAACTCCTGCTCTTGAATTTCACACCCACATTCATACTCCACCCGGGTCACGTGAGCTTGCACCGCCGCATGGGACCATGAAACGTATTCGACCTGAAAGCGTCCTAGAATGGGCCGCGAGCCATCGAACCGAAGGCTGTGGGCCTGCAACGCCGACCACCAATAACCGCGG
>NZ_JBVPQK010000295.1:0-3317 GCF_058197115.1 Bifidobacterium sp. POST2/T3 (B1) | reverse complement strand
GGAACGGGGCCAAGAAGGCCAATATCGAAGGCAAGGCCAGACTGAACAACAGGATCACCACGGTGATATTCTCCCTGCTGGCCCGCCGGGGGATCCCCAGCCACTTCATACGTAGCATCTCGGATACCGAACAGCTCAATCGTCGGCTGGACATGTTCCCCCTGGAGATCGTCATGCGCAACCGGGTCGCAGGCTCCTTCGCCCAGCGGTACGGGGTTGCGGAGGGCACCGCCTTGAAGCAGCCGGTGCTGGAGTTCTTCTACAAGTCCGATCCCCTGGATGATCCATTTATCAACCGGGACGACATCCTGGCCCTGGGACTGGCCACCGAGCAGGATCTGGACATCATCGCCGCAAAGACCAGGGAGATCAACGGCGCGCTGACCGGCATCTTCCGCGCCATCAACGTGGAGCTGGTGGATTTCAAGATCGAAATGGGCAAGACCGGATCGGGCATCATCCTTCTCGGCGACGAGATCACCCCTGACACCTGCCGGCTCTGGGCGATCGGCAACAATAATGACAGCCATGTCACCCACCTGGACAAGGACATCTTCCGCAGGGACCTGGGAAGCATCATTCCGGCTTATCAAACCATTCTGGATGGGCTGACCGAATTGGAGGAACGCGAGAGCCAATCGAACAGCTGAATCGGTCGACCCGGAAGCGAGCATATCGCCTCCGGGTTTTTCATTGGTCCCCAAACAGTCCATCGCGAAAGGATCCATTGTGCTCTTCCGTGTCTATACCGAGAAAAAGCGGGGCTTTGACCAGGCCGCCGATAGGCTTGCCGAACAGCTTCGCACCCTGCCGGGCGTGCAAGGGCTGACCGGCCTGCGCATAATCAATCGTTACGATCTGGAGGGAATCGACGAAGACCTCTTCAAACGTTGCCTGCCCACGGTCTTCGCCCAGCCCCAGACCGACCTGGTGGCCACCCAACTGGAGCAGGCCCTGCGCATGAAGGGTGACGAGGACCTGCCGCCACTGGACTCCCCCATGCTTTTCGCCGTGGCCCCCCTGCCTGGTCAGTTCGATCAGCGAGCCGATTCCGCAGCCCAATGTGTTCAGCTGGTCGGCCAGGGCGCCCGCCCCCTGGTTGCCACGGCCACCGTCTACCTGCTAGAAGGCGATTTGGATGCTGAGCAGATCAAAGCCGTCCGCAATTACCTGGTCAATCCGGTCGACTCACGGGTGGTGGGGCTGGAGCAGCCCAAGACCCTGGCCATGCCTGATGAGGATCCTGATCCAGTGCCGGTGTTGGACGGGTTCCGCGATCTGGATAATCCTGGACTGGAAGCGCTGATTGACAAGCTGGACCTGGCCATGGATCTGCCGGATATCCGCTTCTGCCAGGACCACTACCGTCAGGAAAAGCGAGACCCCACGCTGACCGAGCTCAAGGTGATCGACACCTACTGGTCCGACCACTGCCGGCACACCACCTTCAATACCAAGCTGGAGCGAATTAAGGCGGACAATCCCCGAGCCCGCGCCACGCTGGAACGTTACCGGGCAATCCGCGAAGAGCTGGGCCGCCAGGACCGACCGGAATGCCTGATGGACATGGCCACCATCGGAGCCAAGTACTTACAGAAGCGAGGCATCCTGAACGACGTGGACCAGTCCGAAGAGGTCAACGCCTGCACTATCCGAACCAAGGTCGACGTGGATGGCCAGGATCAGGACTGGCTCTTCCTCTTCAAAAATGAAACGCATAACCATCCCACCGAGATCGAGCCCTTCGGGGGTGCCGCCACCTGCATCGGCGGAGCCATCCGTGATCCCCTGTCCGGAAGGGGCTACGTCTACCAGGCCATGAGGGTCAGCGGGGCAGCAGACCCCCGCCAGCCCCTGGATCAGACCCTGCCGGGCAAGCTGCCCCAGAGCCGGATCGTCCGTCAGGCGGCCGACGGCTACTCCTCCTATGGCAACCAGATAGGGCTGGCCACGGGGCAGGTTCGGGAGATTTACCACCCAGGCTATGCAGCCAAGCGGATGGAGGTGGGCGCAGTGGTGGCAGCCACCCCGGCCGACCATGTGATTCGTCGCCGGCCCGCCCCCGGCGATCTGATCATCCTGGTGGGCGGAAGGACCGGCCGCGATGGAATCGGCGGCGCGACCGGGGCCTCCAAGTCCCAGGACGAAGAGAGTCTGGAACGCTGCGGAGCCGAGGTGCAGAAGGGCGATGCCCCAGAGGAACGCAAGCTCCAGCGTCTCTTCCGCCGCCCGGAGGTAGCCAGGCTGATTGAGCGCTGCAATGACTTCGGAGCAGGCGGCGTCGCCGTGGCCGTAGGCGAGCTTGCCGACGGGCTGAACGTGGACCTGGACCGGGTGCCGCTCAAGTACCAGGGGCTGGACGGTACCGAAATCGCCATTTCCGAGAGCCAGGAGCGCATGGCCGTGGCCCTGGCTGCCGAAGATGCGCCCGCCTTCATCGAGTACGCCCAGCAGGAGGACCTCGAGGCCACCGTCATCGCCGAGGTCACCGAAGAACCCCGGCTGCGGATGACCTGGCGATCAGAGACCATCGTGGACATCCCCCGATCCTTCCTGGCCTCCAACGGCGCCCCTCATAAGGCCGATGCCCAGGTGGCGGTCCCTGCTCCCTACCATGCCCCCTTCGAGGTCCAAGGCAACCTGGACGCGCGCATGAAAGCCCTGCTTGCAGATATCAACGTCTGCTCCCAGCAGGGTCTGGCCGAACAGTTCGACTCCACCATCGGCGCAGGCACCGTCCTCATGCCCTTCGGCGGAGCCCGACAACTGACACCGGCCCAGGCCATGGTGGCCAAGCTGCCCGTGGATGGGCACACTACCACCGCCTCGGCCATGGCCTGGGGATTCAACCCCTGGATCAGCAGCCAGGACCCATACACCGGCGCCTACCTGGCCGTGGTCGAGAGCCTGGCCAAGCTGGTGGCCTCTGGCTTCAGCCGTTCCCATGCCCACCTGAGCCTGCAGGAGTACTACCCCAAGCCCGGCGGCGACCCCCGGCGATGGGGCCTGCCAGTGGCCGGCGTCCTTGGCGCCCTCCAGGCCCAACTGGACCTGGCGGTGGGGGCCATAGGCGGCAAGGACTCCATGTCCGGCAGCTTCGAGGACCTGGATGTGCCGCCCACACTGATCAGCTTTGCTGTGGCCCTGGGGCAGGCCAAGGATGCAGTCTCCCCCGAATTCAAGGCGGCTGACCGTCAGGTCTATCTCTTGGCGCCCGAATACCAAGAGGACGGTTTGCTGCCCGATCCGGAGAGCCTGAGGGCCGTCATGGACCAGGTGGAGGCGCTGATCAGCCAGGGCCTGGTGGATGCTGCAGC
>NZ_JBVPQK010000294.1:0-3317 GCF_058197115.1 Bifidobacterium sp. POST2/T3 (B1) | reverse complement strand
GGAACGGGGCCAAGAAGGCCAATATCGAAGGCAAGGCCAGACTGAACAACAGGATCACCACGGTGATATTCTCCCTGTTGGCCCGCCGGGGCATACCCAGCCACTTCGTACGCAGCATCTCCGACACCGAACAGCTCAACCGTCGGCTGGACATGTTCCCCCTGGAGATTGTCATGCGCAACCGGGCCGCTGGCTCCTTCGCCCAACGGTACGGGGTTGCGGAAGGCACCGCCTTGAAGCAGCCTGTGCTGGAATTCTTCTACAAGTCCGATCCTCTGGATGATCCGTTTATCAACCGGGACGACATTCTGGCCCTGGGATTGGCCACTGAGCAGGATCTGGATATCATCGCCGCTAAGACCCGGGAGATCAACGGGGCGCTGACCGGCATCTTCCGCGCCATCAACGTGGAGCTGGTGGACTTCAAGATCGAAATGGGCAAGACCGGTTCGGACATCATCCTTCTCGGCGACGAGATCACCCCCGACACCTGCAGGCTCTGGGCGATTGGCAACAATCATGACGGCCAGGTCACCCACTTGGACAAGGACCTCTTCCGCAGGGACCTGGGCAGCATCATTCCGGCTTATCAAACCATTCTGGATGGGCTTACCGAATTGGAGGAGCGCGAAAGCCAATCGAACAGCTGAATCGGCCGACCCGGAAGCGAGCATATCGCCTCCGGGTTTTTCATTGGTCCCCAACCAGTCCATCGCGAAAGGATCCATTGTGCTCTTCCGTGTCTATACCGAGAAAAAGCGTGGCTTCGACCAGGCCGCCGACAGGCTTGCCGAACAGCTGCGCACCCTGCCGGGCGTGCAAGGGCTGACCGGCTTGCGCATAATCAACCGTTACGATCTGGAGGGAATCGACGAGGACCTCTTCAAACGTTGCCTGCCCACGGTCTTCGCCCAGCCCCAGACCGACCTGGTGGCCACCCGACTGGAGCAGGCCCTGCGCATGAAGGGTGACGAGGACCTGCCGCCACTGGACTCCCCCATGCTTTTCGCCGTGGCCCCCCTGCCTGGTCAGTTCGATCAGCGAGCCGATTCCGCAGCCCAATGTGTTCAGCTGGTCGGGCAGGGCGCCCGCCCCTTGGTTGCCACGGCCACCGTCTATCTGCTAGAAGGCGATTTGGATGCCGAGCAGATCAAAGCCGTCCGCAATTACCTGGTCAATCCAGTCGACTCACGGGTGGTAGGGCTGGAGCAGCCCAAGACCCTGGCCATGCCTGACGAGGATCCTGATCCAGTGCCCGTGTTGGACGGATTTCGCGATTTGGGTGATCCTGAACTCGAAGCGCTGATCGACAAGCTGGATCTGGCCATGGATCTGCCGGATGTCCGCTTCTGCCAGGACCACTACCGTCAGGAAAAGCGAGACCCCACACTGACTGAGCTCAAAGTGATCGACACCTACTGGTCCGACCACTGCCGGCACACCACCTTCAATACCAAGCTGGAGCGAATTAAGGCAGACAATCCCCGAGCCCGCGCCACGCTGGAACGTTACCGGGCAATCCGTGAAGAGCTGGGCCGCCAGGACCGACCGGAATGCCTGATGGACATGGCCACCATCGGAGCCAAGTACCTGCAGAAGCGAGGCATCCTGAACGATGTGGACCAGTCCGAAGAGGTCAACGCCTGCACTATCCGGACCAAGGTCGACGTGGACGGCCAGGATCAGGACTGGCTCTTTCTCTTCAAAAACGAAACGCATAATCACCCCACCGAGATCGAGCCTTTCGGCGGTGCCGCCACCTGCATCGGCGGAGCCATCCGCGATCCTCTTTCCGGAAGAGGTTACGTCTACCAGGCCATGAGGGTCAGCGGGGCAGCGGATCCCCGCCAGCCCCTGGATCAGACCCTGCCGGGCAAGCTACCCCAGAGCCGGATAGTCCGTCAGGCGGCCGACGGCTACTCCTCTTATGGCAATCAGATCGGGCTGGCCACCGGACAGGTTCGGGAGATCTACCACCCCGGCTATGCAGCCAAGCGGATGGAGGTGGGCGCAGTGGTGGCAGCCACCCCGGCCGACCATGTGATCCGCCGTCGGCCTGCACCCGGCGATCTGATCATCCTGGTGGGCGGAAGAACCGGCCGCGATGGAATCGGCGGTGCCACCGGAGCATCCAAGTCCCAGAACGAAGAGAGCCTGGAACGTTGCGGGGCCGAGGTGCAGAAGGGCGATGCCCCTGAGGAGCGCAAGCTTCAGCGCCTCTTCCGCCGCCCGGAGGCAGCCAGGCTGATTGAACGCTGCAACGACTTCGGAGCCGGCGGCGTCGCCGTGGCCGTAGGCGAGCTTGCCGACGGACTGAACGTGGACCTGGACCGGGTGCCGCTCAAGTACCAGGGGCTGGACGGGACCGAAATCGCCATCTCCGAGAGCCAGGAGCGCATGGCCGTGGCCCTGGCCGCCGAAGACGCGCCCGCCTTCATCGACTACGCCCGGCAGGAGGACCTCGAAGCCACTGTCATCGCCGAAGTCACCGAAGAACCCCGTCTGCGGATGACCTGGCGATCAGAGACCATCGTGGACATCCCCCGATCCTTCCTGGCTTCCAACGGCGCCCCTCACGAGGCCGATGCCCAGGTAACGGTTCCTGCTCCCTACCATGCCCCATTCGAGGTCCAAGGCAGCCTGGACGCGCGCATGAAGGCCCTGCTTGCAGACATCAACGTCTGCTCCCAGCAGGGTCTGGCCGAGCAGTTCGACTCCACCATCGGCGCAGGCACCGTCCTCATGCCCTTCGGCGGAGCCCGACAGCTGACTCCGGCCCAGGCCATGGTGGCCAAGCTGCCGGTGGATGGACACACCACCACCGCCTCGGCCATGGCCTGGGGATTCAACCCATGGATCAGCAGCCAGGATCCCTACACCGGGGCCTACCTGGCCGTGGTCGAGAGCCTGGCCAAGCTGGTGGCCAGCGGCTTCAGCCGTTCCCGGGCCCACCTGAGCCTGCAGGAGTACTACCCCAAGCCCGGCGCCGACCCCCGGCGCTGGGGTCTGCCGGTGGCTGGCGTCCTGGGAGCCCTCCAGGCCCAGCTGGATCTTTCCGTGGGTGCCATAGGCGGCAAGGACTCCATGTCCGGTAGCTTCGAGGACCTGGACGTGCCTCCCACCCTGATCAGCTTTGCCGTGGCCCTGGGGCGAGCCAAGGATGCGGTCTCTCCCGAGTTCAAGGCCCCGAACCGGCAGGTCTACCTTTTGACGCCTGAATATCAGGAGGACGGATTGCTACCCGATCCGGAGAGCCTGAGGGCCGTCATGGACCAGGTGGAGGCGCTGATCAGCCAGGGCCTGGTGGATGCTGCAGC
>NZ_JBVPQK010000293.1:0-3333 GCF_058197115.1 Bifidobacterium sp. POST2/T3 (B1) | reverse complement strand
CCTGATCCATTTGGTCAGGTGGTTTCGGTTTGCGACGTTTCATATAGATTTGCCGCCGGGCAATGCTGAGTATCCAGGTAAGCACCTTGCTGTCTGCACGGAAGGTTTTTGAGGAACGCCAGCAACCCAGCCAAGTGTCAGCAAAAACTTCGCTGGCATCCTCATCGTCGGATATTCGCAGGGAAATAAAGGCTTGGACGGTATGGGCATACTTATGGTAAAGTGCTTCAAAGGCCGATTCATTTCCGTCAGCCACCATCTTGATCAGCCTTATATCATCAGTATCTGGATCAATGCGAGATCGTTTCACTGATGATGTCCTTCTCTGTTTTGTCTACATCCTAGATATCGTCCTGCATACTGTTATGCAAGCGGTTATCGCGGTTATGCTCCATTGCTATTACGAATATGTTGGGATGTCGCTTTTAGGGTCGCCCATACTGTGAATTTAGTCGCAAAGTCGCAGGGCAGTCCATTACTGTCTGTGTGTGAAGCTGGTTCTTTTCGGGTGTCCTAGCGCTTATTTGCGTCCTTTCAAGTACTTCCGTATCTTCTTCAGGGCCCAGTCGTAATGGCTGGAGGTCGAAGAGATGAAGGCGGAGCCCAAGCTAGAGTTGCCTGCCCATGGGAGGGCGCCCTTGGTGAACAGCTGCTCATTGGTGAACGATTGCGCCAGGGCCATGACCTTCTTATGGGATTCGATAAACAGGTTCAGAGCCTGATCGTAGGTGGTGTCATCATGCTTGTCCCGCAGCTTCACATTCATCTCGCCGTAATTACGCCAGTTGTAGCCGTCGGGAAGAAAGTCGTGGGTCCTGCCCTGTTGGTTGTCCTCCACCCAGTTCAACAGCAGCAGATGCCACTCATAGAGATGGACGAGCACATCTTTGATGTTCCTGTCGCGTGCCCAATGGGCCCCCTTCTCCTTACTCAGGTCGAAGGAAAAGCGGCCATTGCGCTCTTCAGGTGTCATCGGATCAAGCAACGCCATCAGCTTGTCGAAGCCATCATCAGCCGCCTTGATGAGTTCTTCCTTGGTGGTCGGTCGCGCCATGACGGTCCTCCATTTGTCTGTTGTTGACAAGATTTGACTGGTTGATTGTCACCGGTCTCGGTTTGCCATCGACTGTACCCTATATGGGCCTTGCAAATGCTCGCGTGTAGGAAATCGTCGCATACTCCTGTGTTTACCTGTATTGGTGGAAAGCCATCAAGTGCTCACAGTTGTATCTACCAATTAAATTCATCAAGCCGAGCGCTGCATATACCGACTTAATTTATTTAACAATAGACATGGAGGAATGACAGAGGTCGGCAGGCCCGCTGTGGCTCAAATATGTATTCGCGTGCATGCAGCGAGGCTTTATTATTCGCCGATGGCATGAGATATGACACTGACTGAGTTCTCGAACCTGGTGGTCAGAGCTTGGATTCCTGTGGCTGCGGCACCAAGCAGGGATACGATGAGCACCACTACGATCCATGCGCCCCATTGCACGCTCATCTGTGCTTTGCCCATGAAGCGTGAGAGCATGAAAGTCAGGGATGAGGTGCAGAGCAATGTGATGACCAGGGAGAACAGTGCGCTGGTAATCATAGTGATGATGCCGTCAAGCGCGCCCAATACTCTGAGCTGGCCGATTCCAGCACCTGATACGTAGGTCAGCGCCAGATCAAGTCCTCTGCCTTTGGAAGTGATCAAGGTGCCTGCAATTGCACCTGTTATCGCGATGATTATTGGCGGTCCAGTGAGCGCCAAGAGACTCGCAAACATGTCTGTGGTCGCCGGAACGCTGCCTGGTGTGTGGGGAAAAGCGACTAGCAAGGTGGTGATCATTGTGCTCAACCCTCCGCTGACGGTCATCAGCAATGATAGACCCGCAGTCATCGGGATTATCGTCGCTCCCTGGCGCTGTATGCTGCCGACAGCCTGTTGGCCTGCCAGCCTCCAGGTTCTGGATGGCAACGCTACAATACGCGTCCATATCGCCGTGAAGCCGGGCAGGAGATATGGCGCGAAAGCTGCCAGCGAAAATATCAGGAGGAACATGCCGCCCATGGCGAAGGCGAGAAATACCGTCATCCGATCTGGAGCGGCATCGCTGCTCATCTGACTGGCACGAGGGTTAGTTGCAAGTGCAAAAGCTGGAATCAGCAACATGCAGCCAGCACCAATCAAGCATACGATTCCCAGGAGGAAGCGGAAGACGCCTATCCGCTTTGGAGGGTCCTGGGATTGCCTGAGGGCTTCCATTGGTCGTATTTTCGAGAGCGAACGGATAGTCAACAAGGTGCTTATGAAGATGGGCGCAGCGCTGAAAGCGAGGCCTTTGCCTAGCGAATCGAACAGGTGGCTGCCGGCATAGGTCAAATGCAAATCAAATGGATTTGTCACCATGGCGAAGGTCAAGGGCGTAATCACCGGCAGCAAAAGGCAGGTGGCTGCAATGGACAGGATGAATAATCCCATGACTATCAGCAGATTCCAGGCCAGCAGTTGCCAAGGCAGAGCGCCTTGCAAAACCATGAGCGCCAGTTGATGCCGGCGTTGATTCAGTGCTGAATTCATGACCCATAGCAGCACAGCTATGGTGATGATCACGCTGAATGCCAAGGCGGGACCAGTGTATGTGGATCCAAGTACCTGCTCCGGGCCCTGATAGTCCTGATCAATGATCGTGGCGATCGCGATGAGGGAGCAGATGACAGTCTGGGATACGACCATGGCCAGCAAGACGGCGCTCCAGACCATGGGCGCTGCTTTGAGTTCGGACAGAGCGCCTCTCATGCCATGGGCGCTTTCGCAGAGAATGACTGGCTGATTCGGCCATCGCGCACGGCAAACAACCGATCGCACTGACCTGCCACTTCATTGCTATGCGTCACCAGTATGATGGTTTTCTTCTCGTGGTTGGCGAGTTCCTTCAGCACCGATATGACCTTTTCTCCGGATTCCTGATCCAGGGCGCCAGTCGGCTCGTCCGCGAATACCACGTCTGCGTCGGATAACAGGACGCGGGCCAGGGCAACACGTTGCTGCTCGCCGCCTGACAGCAGGGTGACGCTTTGCTTTTTCTGATCGATCAAGCCAAAGTACTTCAAGAGTGAATCCGCCGTCTTTCTGGGAAAGCGGGATCCGCGAAGGGTGAATGGCAGAGCCAGATTCTGTTCGACTGTCATGCTGGTGATCAGGTTGTAGGACTGGAATACAAAGCCTAGATGCTGGCGTCTGAACTTGGTCATGGCCGACAGCCCCAGACGGGTTATGTCCTTGCCCAGCAGAAGCACAGTGCCGCTAGTGGCCTTCTCCAGCCCAGCCAGGCAGTACAGCAG
>NZ_JBVPQK010000292.1:0-3337 GCF_058197115.1 Bifidobacterium sp. POST2/T3 (B1) | reverse complement strand
TGCATCGCTGCATGTCGCGGCCAGTTGGAGCAGGCATTGGACTTCGTCCAGCGCTCTTTGACCCGCAACACCGACAATATTCGGGCTCGCGGGCTCAAGGCCTATCTGCTGCGTCGGCTGGGCAGGCAGGATCAGGCGGACCAAGTGGTCCGCGAAAACCTGGCCCTGGATCGGTTCGACTTCGTATCCGGATACGAGCGCGTCTTAGCAGGCGGTGATCCGGACGAACTATCCAGACTGATGCGCGGGGATTACCTCAACCTCCTGCGAGCGGCCCGTGACTACGCAGCATTCGGCGCCTATGAGGAGGCGCTGCAACTGCTGGGCCAGGCCGATCAGCATCAGCCCATGGTCCGTTATTACCAAGGCTGGTACCTGCACCTGCTGGGTCGGAAAGATCAGGCCCTTGAAGCCTTCCAGGCAGCTGAGGCGGCGCCTTCGGACTACTGCTTCCCCAATTCCCTGGATGATATCGCCCCGCTGCGGATGGCCATGGACACGGTCGATGGTCCCAAGGCTGCATATTATCTGGGATGCCTCTACTACGACAAGTCTCTGACGGACCGGGCCATCAAGCTTTGGGAGCATTCCCGGCAACTGGACCCCGACTTCGCCACTGTTCACCGCAACTTGGCCATTGCCTACGGCAACAAGCGACACGATTGGCAGGCCGCCGACCAGGAAATCGAGACCGCCTGGCGGTTGGATCCCGAAGACGCCAGGGTCTTTCTGGAGCGGGATCAGCTTCATAGGCTGATGGGCTGGAGCTTTGCCCGTCGACTGACGGAATTTGAAAAGCATCCAGAGGTTGTGGCCCGTAGGGACGATCTCTATATCGAATACCTAAGTCTGCTCAACCAGACCGGTAGCTACGAACGGGCCTATCAGCTCATGAGCAGTCGGCGCTTCCATCCTTGGGAGGGCGGCGAGGGCAAGATTACCGCTCAATACCGAATCTCGCTGAAGCTAATGGCCAAGGATGCCATGGCGGCCCAGGACTGGGACCGTGCTGCGGACCTACTGGAGCGAGCCATGAGCTATCCGGAGAACCTGGGCGAAGGCAAACTGGAAGGTCAGAAGGACAACGATCTTCACTACTATCTGGGGCTGGCCAGAAGAGCGGCAGGTGACAAGGAAGCTGCGGATCAGGAGTTCCGTCTGGCCTGCCTGGGCTCCGGGCAGGTGGGGGAGTCGCTCTACTACAACGACCAGCCTGCTGAGATGGTCCTCTTTCAGGGACTGGCCCACCAGGCTCTTGGTGAGCAGGGTCCGGCCAACGCCTGCTACTACCGGCTGCTGGACTTTGGCGAGCAGCATTTGGACGACCATGTGGAGAAGGACTACTTCGCGGTCTCTCTGCCTGACTTCCTGACCTTTGATGCGGACTATACCCGTATGAACCGGGTCCACTGTCTCTACCTGATGGCCCTGGCACGCATCGGCATAGGGCAGATCGACCAGGCTCGGGAGTGCCTGAAACAGGTGCTGGAACTGGATGCCGGTCATATTCAGGCCGGGCTGTTTACTGATGAATTGGACCACAGGGCAATTCTTACCGGGAGAATGGCATGATCAAGGTTGCATTGGCTGGAGCCTGGCGGGTTCAGTCCCCATCTGAGCTGCAGGGAACCGTCCTGTTGCCAGGCACGTTGGACACTAACGGACTCGGCCATGGTGATCAGGAGCTGTCTGCTGACTATGGCAGCGGCAAGACCGGCCCCATCGGCTCTCGGCTGACCAGGCGGCACACCTTCGAGGGGACGGTCAGGCTGTCCCGACAGATTCGATGGTCCCCACAGCCGGGGCAGAGGGTCTTCTTCGAGGTGGAGCGCGCTCGCCGCCTGGAGGTCAGGGTCGGCGAACGCCTGGCTGAGCCCTATCGTCCTCAGACCTTGAACACGCCGCATGTCTTCGAGCTGACTGGACTGCTAACGGGCGATGACCTGCTGCAAGTGGATTCCGATAACGCCTACCAGGGTATGCCTCATGACGCCATCGTGGATTCCTCGACCGCCACTGACCACACCCAGACCAACTGGAACGGGCTTCTGGGAAACATTAGCCTGCGTGTGGAGGAGGACACCTTTGTAGATAGCGTTCGTGCCTATCCCCATGGCGATGCGCTGACGGTAGAAGCTGATGTGGATTCGGGACAAGGATTCCATGGTCGCTTGCGGGTCTCTTCCGATGCGCTGGCCCAGCCTCTGGAGGTCGCTGTAGACCTGGAATCTGGGCGGCGAACACTGACCTGGCCCGATCTGCCGCTTGATGTCCATGCGGATCGTTGGGACGAATACCAGGGCTGTCTGCATGGCATGGCAATCGAGCTCCTGCCGCCGGACGGATCCAGGGTGCTATCGCGGGTAAGTACGGACTTCGGCATCCGCGACTTCGCAGCTGATGAGCAGGGGAGACTGGCTCTGAACGGCAGGGCCTTCTTCCTGCGGGGCGAGGCCAATTGCGCTGAATTTCCGCAGACCGGCTTCCCGCCCATGGACGTGGGCTCTTGGATTCGTATTTTGGAGGCCTACCGGTCATACGGAGTAAATGTGGTCCGCTTCCATTCACACTGCCCGCCCGAAGCAGCCTTCATCGCGGCGGACCGGATGGGGATGATGATGCAGCCCGAGCTCTCCCACTGGGACCACCAACATGCCTTCCAGGAGGATGAGAGTTACCGCTACTATCGCACCGAACTGGAGCAGACGCTGCTCTTCCTTGCCAACCACCCCTCCTTTGTCATGCTCACCCTGGGCAATGAGCTGTCTGCGGATGTGACCGGCCACCAGCGCATGGCTCAGCTGGTCGAGGATGCCCGGAGCATTGACGACACCCGGCTCTATGCCAATTCCTCCAACCCCCACTATGGTCAGCTGGGCAGTGACGACTGCAATGAGGTCTACACCTCAGAGTCCTACAAGGGCCATGACCTGCGCTGCTGCTTCGCAAACATGCGCGGGTCCACCAACGCGGTTCATCCGGGCACTGCCCACAATTTCGAGGACTCCGTGCGGGCAGTCCGCGAAGAGTGCTCAGTGCCGGTCTATGGCTTCGAGGTCGGCCAGTATGAAGTGCTGCCAGATTTCCGAGAGATTGAAGAATTCACCGGGGTCACCCGTCCTGACAATTACGCAATGATTCGTGACAGGGTCCATGAATCGGGCTTGGACCAGCGCACCTGGCTGGACTGGGTGGCTGCTACAGGCGAACTGTCGCGGATCTGCTACCGGGAGGAGGTGGAATCCGTCCTGCGAACACCCTCCATGTCGGGACTTTCGCTGCTGGGTCTGCAGGACTTTCCCGGACAGGGCACGGCTCTGGTGGGCATGATGGATGC
>NZ_JBVPQK010000291.1:0-3337 GCF_058197115.1 Bifidobacterium sp. POST2/T3 (B1) | reverse complement strand
TGCATCGCTGCATGTCGCGGCCAGTTGGAGCAGGCATTGGACTTCGTCCAGCGCTCTTTGACCCGCAACACCGACAACATCAGGGCTCGCGGGCTCAAGGCCTATCTGCTGCGTCGGCTGGGCAGGCAGGATCAGGCGGACCAAGTGGTGCGCGAGAACCTGGCCCTGGATCGGTTCGACTTCGTATCCGGATACGAGCGGGTCTTGGCAGGCGGCGATCCGGACGAGCTGTTCAAACTGATGCGCGGGGATTACCTCAACCTCCTGCGAGCGGCCCGTGGCTACGCGGCATTCGGCGCCTATGAGGAGGCGCTGCAGCTGCTGGGCCAGGCCGATCAGCATCAGCCCATGGTCCGTTATTATCAAGGCTGGTATCTGCACTTGCTGGGCCGGAAGGATCAGGCCCTTGAGGCCTTCCAGGCTGCCGAGGCTGCGCCTTCGGACTACTGCTTCCCCAATTCCCTGGATGATATCGCGCCGCTGCAGATGGCTATGGACACGGTCGATGGTCCCAAAGCAGCCTATTATCTGGGCTGTCTCTACTACGACAAGTCTCTGACGGACCGGGCCATCGAGCTTTGGGAGCATTCCCGGCAGCTGGATCCCGACTTCGCCACTGTTCACCGCAACTTGGCCATTGCCTACGGCAACAAGCGACACGATTGGCAGGCAGCCGACCATGAAATCGAGACCGCCTGCCGGTTGGATCCCGAAGATGCCCGGGTCTTTCTGGAGCGGGATCAGCTTCATAGGCTGATGGGCTGGAGCTTTGCCCGTCGGCTGACGGAATTTGCAAAGCATCCGGAGGTTGTGGCCCACAGGGACGATCTGTATATCGAATACCTGAGCCTGCTCAACCAAACTGGCGGCTACGAACGGGCCTATCAGCTCATGAGCAGCCGGCGCTTCCACCCCTGGGAGGGCGGCGAGGGCAAAATCACCGCCCAATACCGAATCTCGCTGAAGCTAATGGCCAAGGATGCCATGGCGGCCCAGGACTGGGACCGTGCTGCGGACCTGCTGGAGCGAGCCATGACCTATCCGGAGAACCTGGGCGAAGGCAAACTGGAAGGTCAGAAGGACAACGATCTTCACTACTATCTGGGGCTGGCCAGACGAGCAGCAGGAGACAAGGACGCTGCGGATCAGGAGTTCCATCTGGCCTGCCTGGGCTCCGGGCAAGTGGGGGAGTCGCTCTACTACAACGACCAGCCTGCTGAGATGGTCCTCTTCCAGGGGCTGGCCCACCAGGCTCTTGGCGAGCAGGGTCCGGCCAACGCCTGCTACTACCGGCTGCTGGACTTTGGCGAGCAGCATTTGGACGATCATGTGGAGAAGGACTACTTCGCAGTCTCCCTTCCCGACTTCCTGACCTTTGATGCGGACTATACCCGTATGAACCGGGTTCATTGCCTCTACCTGATGGCCCTGGCACGCATCGGCATAGGGCAGATCGACCAGGCTCGGGAGTGCCTGAAGCAGGTGCTGGAACTGGATGCCGGCCATATTCAGGCCGGGTTGCTCACTGATGAATTGGACCACAGGGCAATTCTCACCGGGAGGAAAGCATGATCAAGGTTGCATTGACTGGAGCCTGGCAGGTTCAGTCCCCATCTGAGCTGCAGGGAACCGTCCTGTTGCCGGGCACGCTGGACACCAACGGACTCGGACACGATGATCAGGAGCTGTCTGATGACTATGGCAGCGGCAAGCCCGGCCCCATCGGCTCTCGGCTGA
Source organism: Bifidobacterium sp. POST2/T3 (B1) (assembly GCF_058197115.1). NCBI lineage: Bacteria > Bacillati > Actinomycetota > Actinomycetes > Bifidobacteriales > Bifidobacteriaceae > Bifidobacterium > Bifidobacterium sp. POST2/T3 (B1). The sequence goes on along the minus strand of NZ_JBVPQK010000291.1, from coordinate 1,600 downwards.
CCAGGCGGCACACCTTTGAGGGGAAGGTCAGGCTGTCCCGACAAATCAGATGGTCTCCACAGCCGGGGCGAAGGGTCTTCTTCGAGGTGGAGCGCGCTCGCCGCCTGGAGGTCAGGGTGGGAGAACGCCTGGTCGAGCCCTATCGTCCTCAGACCTTGAATACGCCGCATGTCTTCGAGCTGACCGGACTGCTAACGGGCGATGACCTGCTGCAGGTGGATTCCGACAACGCCTACCAGGGCATGCCTCACGACGCCATTGTGGATTCCTCGACCGCCACTGACCACACCCAGACCAACTGGAACGGGCTTCTCGGAAACATTGGCCTGCGTGTGGAGGAGGACACTTTTGTAGATAGCGTTCGTGCCTACCCCCATGGCGATGCGCTGACCGTAGAGGCTGATGTGGATTCGGGGCGAGGATTCCATGGCCGCTTGAGGCTCTATTCCGACGCGCTGGCCCAGCCTTTGGAGGTCGCTGCAGACCTGGAACCCGGGCGGCGAACACTGACCTGGCCCGATCTGCCCCTCGATGCCCATGCGGATCGCTGGGACGAATACCAGGGCTGTCTGCATGGCATGGCAATCGAGCTCCTGCCGCCAGACGGATCCAGGGTGCTCTCGCGGGTAAGTACGGACTTCGGTATCCGTGACTTCGCTGCCGATGGGCAGGGGAGACTGGCTCTGAACGGCAGGGCCTTCTTCCTGCGTGGCGAGGCCAATTGCGCTGAGTTTCCGCAGACCGGCTTCCCGCCCATGGACGTGGGCTCCTGGATTCGTATTTTGGAGGCCTACCGATCATACGGAGTGAATGTGGTCCGCTTCCATTCACACTGCCCGCCCGAGGCAGCCTTCATCGCGGCGGACCGGATGGGGATGATGATGCAGCCCGAGCTCTCGCACTGGGACTACCATCATGCCTTCCAGGAGGATGTGAGTTACCGCTACTATCGCACCGAACTGGAGCAGACGCTGCTCTTCCTGGCCAACCATCCCTCCTTTGTCATGCTCACCCTGGGCAACGAGCTGTCTGCGGATGCGACCGGCCACCAGCGCATGGCTCAGCTTATCGAGGATGCCCGGAGTATTGACGACACCCGGCTCTACGCCAATTCCTCCAACCCACACTATGGACAGCTGGGCAGTGATGACTGCAACGAGGTCTACATATCAGAGTCCTACAAGGGCCACGACCTGCGCTGCTGCTTCGCCAATATGCGTGGGTCTACCAACGCTGCCCATCCGGGAACTGCACACAATTTCGAGGACTCCATGCAGGCAGTCCGCAAAGTGTGCAAGGTGCCGGTCTATGGATTCGAGGTCGGCCAGTATGAAGTGCTGCCAGACTTCCGAGAGATCGAGGAGTTCACTGGGGTCACCCGTCCTGACAATTACGCAATGATCCGTGACAGGGTCCGTGAATCTGGCCTGGACCAGCGCACCTGGCTGGAATGGGTGGCCGCTACAGGCGAACTGTCGCGGATCTGCTACCGGGAGGAGGTGGAGTCCGTCCTGCGAACCCCTTCCATGTCGGGACTTTCGCTGCTGGGTCTGCAGGACTTTCCCGGACAGGGCACGGCTCTGGTGGGCATGATGGATGC
>NZ_JBVPQK010000290.1:0-3347 GCF_058197115.1 Bifidobacterium sp. POST2/T3 (B1) | reverse complement strand
AAGAGGTACTGCCAGGCTATGGAGCTGAGCAGACCGGCGGCGAAGATGCCGATGGCTGCAGACACCTGGTAGCCTGCTGTGAAGATGCCGAAGAAGATCACCTTCAGGGAGGGCTTGAGGTACTTGGTGGCCACGACCAGGTAGGCCGAGCCAGCCACCTGTTCGCCGGCGGTCTGCAGCAGCCGGGCCGCAATCACATTCCAGATGTTGGGGGCCATGATCGTATTGGCCACGTACCCATACACGGACCCGACGAACAGTATGCACAGACCGAAGGTGACCAGCTTGCGCAGGGATACGAAGTCGCCCAGGGACCCGTAGATGAAGCAGACGATGCCCAGGACGATGCTGGGCAGAGCCGTGATCAGCGAGGCCTGGTCGGGAGCACCGGCGTCCTTGCCGACCTGCTGGAAGACCAGGTTGAAGCCCTGCAGGCACAAGGTGCCCAGGACGAAGGTGATCAGCAGCAGGATCAGCGATCGTACGGCTGTCGAATCCTCGGTGGATTGCTTTTCGGACATGATGCCTTCAATTCTCTTTCTCTTGCGTGAACTTGCCGGGGACGGCGGACCTCAGTCAGCCTGGGAGGCCAGCCCGGTGATGCGGGTCATGAACTCGTCCAGGAAGCGGGGCACGTCCACACCGACGGCCACGCGCATGGTCTTGTTCGGGTCGTTGAGCCGCTGCTCGTCCCCGATGGTGCGCCCGCGAGTGGCGCCCTCGGTTTCCACCTTCATGTTCATGGGCAGGGTGGTCACCAGGGTCGGATCCACGGCCACGCCCACGGCCAGCGGATCGTGCAGGCCGCAGCCACCCAGGTGGGGCGAGGTGGTCTCGTAGGCCTTGATGTAGAAGTCGGTCATGTCCGCCAGGAAGGTGCCCGCCGCAGTGCCCAGCTGCCGCCAGCGGACGGTCTCCTTGTAAGTGAGCAGGGTCTGTAGCGTCACGTCCAGGCCGACCATGGTCACGGGCGCACCGGAGCGGAAGAGCACGTCGGCCGCGTCCGGATCCTGGGAGATATTGGCCTCCTGCCAGGCATCAACATTGCCCGGCACGGTCAAGGCCCCGCCCATAAGCACGATGGAGCCGATGCGCTGGGCGATATCAGGTTCCTTGGCCAGGGCAGCAGCGATGTTGGTCATGGGGCCGGTGGGCACATAGACCAGATCCTTGCCGTAGGTATTGACCACATCGATGATGAAGTCCACGGCCGACTGCGCCTCCGCCTTACGGTCAGAGTCTGGGATGGCCACGTCGCCGATGCCGTTCTCTCCGTGGATGAAGGCGGAGACAGGCAGCACCTCGAAGGAGTCCGCCTTGGAGGCGTGAGGCAGACCCGGATAGACTTTGACCTCGGGGTGGCCCAGCAGGTCGGTGATAGCAAGATCGTTGCGGATGCCCTGCTCCAGCAGCACGTTGCCGTAGGTGCCCGTTATGCCGATCAGCTCAACTTCGGGGCTGCCTAAGGCATAAGAGATGGCTAGAGTGTCGTCGACACCAGTGTCCAGATCGAGAATCAGCTTGCGCATACAATATTTCCTTTCATTGCCAGGCTGTATGAAACCATGGCCGTATGCATCCACGATGTCCTTGTGATGGATGCTTGTTTATCATATGCGAAATTGAGCAGTTTCGCTGCCCATGACAGGCGCAAGTCGTGGACAATATCCTCAAATGTTCATGTAGCCGGCAACTAAGGCCTGTATAGCGAATCCAGAAGCTGGTTTTTCGGGCGATTCTCTGGTTCACCATGGCGAGCCGGATCGCCGGGCCACTCCCCCAGGTGCCTATGATTACTCTGATTCTGCCCGGATGATCTGGCGAAAGGGGGAACTCATGACCGCGATTCAAGGACGGCAGCGCAATCTGCAACTGATGACCGCCCTGGGTGTACTGGCCGGTGGCCTCTACGGCTATACCCTGACTGTCATTTCCGGAGTGCTGGTCGGGATGAACCTAGGGTCTGGCTCGGGTGGACATCTGACGGCCGGCGAACAGGGGACGGTCACCTCAGCCCTGCTGATAGGCGCCGCACTGGGATCCTACCTGGCAGGCAAGTTCAACGACCGATTCGGCCCCAAGCACATCATCCTGGCCGGCGCCCTGCTGGCCATCCCCGGAGCCCTGCTGAGCGCCCTGGCCCCCAGCCTGGCCCTGCTTGGTCTGGGAAGATTGATCATCGGGGCTGGAATCGGCATGACCTCCACCATCGTACCCATCTACCTGGCCGATATGGTCGGCACGGAGGAACGCGGACGGGTGGTTTCGGTCAACTCGGTCATGATCGTGGTCTGGCAGCTGCTGGCGGTCAGTGTCAACGCCATCCTGGACCGGATGGGCGCCGACTGGCGGACCATGCTCTGGGCCCTAGTGCCGCCCACCATCCTGCTGGCCCTGCTGGCCTGCTTCCTGCATGACAGCCCGGCCCACCTGATCCGCCGTGGCCAACAGGAACGGGCTGCGGCCTTCCTGGAGTCCACGCGCGACCAGGCAGAGGCCCGGATGACCATGCAGGAGCTGTCACAGCCGGCGAGCGCGAAGACCGCCGGCTTCAAGGCCCCCTGGCTCCGACGGGTGCTGATCGTGGGCATCGGCGTGGCCATGATCAACCAGCTGACCGGGCTGAACATCGTCAACTACTACGCGCCGACCATCTTCACCGACACCCTGGGCTTCGCCCCCTCACTGTCCATGGTCGCCACCGTGCCCGTCATCCTGGTCTCCGCCATAGCGGCCACCATCGGAGGGCTGGGACTGATCGACCGTTTCGACCGCCGCGTCATTCTGGCCGTGGGACTTGCAGGAACCATCGTCTTTCTGGCCGCCATCGGGGTCTGCTACCGGTTCGTTGGCGCCCCCGGTAGCGGGTCACGCACGGCCGCTTGGATCATGATCGGTATGATGATGATCTACGTGGTCTTCGTCCAGGGCCTGGTGGCCCCGGTCACTTGGCTGCTCCTGTCCGAGATCTTCCCTCAGCAGGTCAAGAGCCGCGGCATGGGCTACGCCAACGTGGCCATGAACCTGACCAACTTCGGACTCTCCCTGGTCTTCCCCACCCTGCTGGCCCGGCTGGGCGGCACCGGCACCTACCTGCTCTTCGCCCTGATCAATGTGTGCGCCTTGGTTTTCGCCTGGGTCATGGTGCCCGAGACCCGAGGCAAGAGCCTGGCCCAGATCGAACAGGAGGCCCGGGCCCGGGCATGAAAAGAGGGCGGAACCGGATAATGGCCCGCCCTTATGGAATCTGATATCTCAGCTTCTGATGCTTCAGATGTTGAAGACCTGCTTGGCCAGCTTGGCGATGGTGTCGCCGCCCAGCTGTGCGACATCATTCTTGCACTGGT